>CAMBEV010000030.1 GCA_945865595.1 Nannocystis exedens
GACACATGCGCCGCCGAGTTCGAAGCCCACACGCCCTATCTTTATTCGACGTACGAAACCGAGAGCGAGTCCGCGGCCAACAACGGGCGCAAGAAGGTAATGATCCTCGGCGGCGGCCCTAATCGTATCGGCCAGGGTATCGAATTCGACTACTGCTGCGTTCACGCGGTCTCTGCGTTGCGTGAGCTCGGCTTCGAGACCGTGATGGTCAACTGCAACCCAGAGACCGTCTCAACCGATT
The DNA here is from genome assembly GCA_945865595.1 of Nannocystis exedens. GTDB lineage: Bacteria > Myxococcota_A > Polyangia > Polyangiales > Polyangiaceae > JAHFDX01. Next base: position 242 of record CAMBEV010000030.1, read on the forward strand.
ACGACATCTCCGACCGCCTGTACTTCGAGCCGCTCACGCTGGAAGACGTGCTCGCCATCGTCGACGAAGAGAAGCCCGAAGGGGTGATCGTTCAGTTCGGCGGTCAGACACCGCTCAAGCTCGCTGTCGCGCTCGAAGAAAACGGTGTGCGACTGCTAGGCACCAGCGCCGACGCCATCGACCGCGCCGAAAATCGCGAGCGCTTCGACGCGCTGCTCACCAAACTCGGGCTCAAGCGCCCTCGCGGAGCAACCGCAAGGAGCGTTGAGGAAGCCGTCAAGGCCGCAAGCGCGATCGGCTACCCGGTTTTGGTCAGGCCTAGTTACGTCTTGGGCGGGCGCGCGATGATCATCGCCTACACCGAAGGGGAGCTCGTCACGTACGCTGCAATGGCCGTCGAGGCCGCGCGCGAGGCAGGCACACCGACCATCTGGGTCGACCAGTTCCTGAAGGACGCAATTGAGGTCGATGTCGACTGCGTGTCCGACGGCAAACGTGCGGTCATTGGCGGCGTGATGCAGCACATCGAAGAGGCGGGCGTGCACTCAGGCGATTCGTCAAGTGTCTTGCCCCCTCATTCGCTGCCCATTGAAACCATCCTCTCCATCGAAGAGCAGTCGCGCATGATGGCGCTCGAGCTGGGCGTCGTCGGCCTGATGAACGTGCAGTTTGCGGTCAAGGGCAGTGACATCTACGTGATCGAGGTCAATCCGCGCGCCAGCCGGACAGTGCCCTTCGTGTCGAAGGCAACGGGTCGACCGCTCGCCAAGATCGCCGCCAAGGTGATGGCCGGCCGTACCCTCGATGACCTTGGCATCGAGGACATCGCTGTGCCTTCACACGTCGCCGTAAAGGAAAGCGTCTTTCCTTTCGCGAAGTTCCCCGGTGTGGACACCATTCTCGGCCCCGAGATGCGTTCGACCGGCGAAGTGATGGGCATTGCAGACACGTTCGCGCGCGCCTTTGCGAAGGCGATGATGTCGAGTGGGCAAGAGCTCCAGAGGCTTCAGGACCTGAGCCGGAAGCGCCGCGCGTTCATCAGTGTGCGCGACGGAGACAAGCCGATCGCCATCGTGCTTGCTCGAAGGCTACGTGCTCTTGGCTTTGACATCGTGGCCACGCGCGGAACGGCCGCGGCGATCGCACGAGCGCGCGTACCGGTTGAGACGATCAACAAGGTGCTCGAAGGTGAGCCACACGTTGTCGATGCGATTCGCAACGGAAGCATCACGATGGTCGTCAACACCACCATCGGCGCAAAAGAAGTCAAAGACAGTTACGCACTGAGACGACAGACGCTGCTCGCGAACATTCCGTACTTCACGACGGTGGCGGCCGCGGTCGCAGCGTGCGATGCGCTCGAAGCCACGCTAGGCGAAAGCCTTCGCGTGCGGTCGCTTCAGGAGTGGGGTGCCGTTTGACAATGCCAGCGCCACCCGGTGGGGTGTTACGCTCTCGGAAAAGGGGACCTTTAAAATGAGACTTATTTTCTGTGGGGCCGCGCTCCTAGCAGCGGCTTGTTCGTCAACCCCGACGCCAGCCGGAGACGCGAGCCCGGGTATCAGCGACGCATCGGCTTCCGACAGTGCCCTCGCGGACGCCTCCGTCAACGATCTTACCTTTTACGCTGACCCCAGCGTACGGGTCGACAATGCGTCGAACGCGAAGGCTGGCGTTGCGGCCGACGGTTCCGTTTACCTCTATTACCAGGAGCGCAACACCGGCAAGCAAGTGCGCTCGGTCTCAACCGACGGCCTCACGTTTGCTGCCGGCGCCGCGTACACCACGTACGAGAATCACCCGTCGCGTATCCAGCTCGCGAGTGGCAAATGGCTACGGTACATCCTCGACCCGAAGACGGGCATCATGACGAGCGCGTCTTCCACCGACGGCATTACGTTCACGGCCGAGTCCGGCATTCGCTATCAGCCAGCGACCGAAGACAAAGGATCGACGGGCATCTATGACCACTTCGTCTCGGGAACGTCGGTGGTCATGCTGTACCTCGGCGACCTCATGGGAAAAAACAATACGCGCATGGCGCTATCCACCGACAACGGCGCCTCGTTCACGTTTCAGGGAACGAACGTGCTCGGTGATGACAACGCAGGCGGTGGAGCTAACGCATTCGTCGACATCTCGAGCATCGCCCTTCCCTCAGGCGGCCGCCGCCTCTTCGCCATGCGTGGAGGTCAAGGTGTCTACAGCTTCGCGAACCCCGATCCGTCGAACCGACTCGGGTGGGTGCAAGATCCGGGGGCGCGTGTCGAGCGCACGTCGTGGGGCGACGCCACCATCACGGGTGTCTTCGATCCAACGGTCGTACGCCTGAAAGACGGCCGCTACCGCATGTACGTCACCGTCGGGTACGGCACGAGCCACGAGGCGCTGGTTAGCGCGACGACGAAGTAACGCCGTCGCCACCGCGCAGCATCTTCAACTCGCGTTCGCTCGGCGTTCGCGGTACCAGGGGCCCGTGCGTTTTTGGTTCATTCCGCGCAACACTACTGCTTCGCGGAAAACACCTGGTTCAGTACCGCAGAGTCGATCGCCTGAACGGGTAGCAGTTGCCCTTCGATGGCTCCCGTGAGCGTGACACTCTTGGCTCCGCTGGGGTCTTGCTGATGAAGGAACTCGATCCACTGATCTGCGATGGCGAGCTCGGCATCGTCATCGCTGTGATTCACGGCTCCGTACACGCCGTTGGCTATGGTCAAGAAGGTGGACTTTGCAGAGTCGAGCTCCGCACTCGTGTCTAGAAACGTGTGCGCAAGCCATCGCCGGTTGATCCCGTCGAGCGTGGTTCCTGACAGGACGTACTCCGCGAATCCCTGGGCGGAGTCCCGAGCGGCGCCGCGAACCCCAACAGGTCCATGCATCAAGAAGCCCGAACACGAATCGTAGGCAATGATGCTCGGCATCACTGACTTGTCGGCCTCGTCGCCTGCGCAGCCACTCTTGAGTGTGGGGTTGAAGAGCTGTTGGCGCCGAGTCCACTCGGCGTACGTTCCTTGGAACGCCTTGCTCTTCTTCGCGCTTGGCGACGCTGTGGTTTCATAGAAGGCCTGTGACGAAGCGAAGCCATCTGGCTTCGGATGGTACGCGCTGTGATGATGCGACGAGAGCTCGTGCCCCTTCGATGCCCACTGTCTCACCTCGTTTGCATCGTTAGGATGCTTGACGAAATAGTCTGCCCAAGAGATGCCCATCATGAGCGTCAGCTTGATGCCATAGCCGCTCGCCTTCTCGACGCGTGAGCGGAGCTTCGGAAACGCAACCGCGACCTCGGATTCGGTCAAATGCGGTTCGTTGTGAAAGGCATAGAAATAGTAACGCCCGCCCGCGGGGCCTGCAGAGTCGGGTCCGTCGACCTGTGCATCGTGCGCCGCCGTTGCGTCGACTTGTGGCGACGCGGCATCTGGCTGTGCCGCAGGTGTCGAGCAAGCCCAGTTGGCAAGGGTGGCGAACACAGCAGCGAAGGCGCGGAAATTCGTTTGCACGACGAGCACTGTCCCACCGCTCAAGGCGAGGGCCAACTGATTGCTGGGCAGCCGGGGCCGGCGGTGGATTTGCGTGTGCGCTACCCTCGCCTCCACCATGCACCTCGAAACCGAGCGTCTGCACCTTCGCGAATTCGCCTAGTCTTTTTGGCACCGCGGCCCGCAGGAGCCAATGAGCGTGCAGGTATACGCGCCTGACTTGACCACCTTGGTCGGGCAGGCGCACAACTTGACGTTCTTGGCATTCGGGACGCCGTCGAGTGCGCACTGGTAGGTCCCAAAGAAGTTGCCGAGCTTCGCAGTACCGTCGAGCGGCTGCACGTCGGTGCAATCGACTTCCGGCAGCTTCTCGACGTCGGTGCTCACGATGGAAGTGTCGCTCACGATGGAAGTGTCGCTCACGAAGGTCTCCTTCGTTGCGTACTGGCGTTCAAAGCTGGCCGTGTCGCTTGCCACCTCTGTCGAGGCGGACTCGATCGCGCAGCCTGCGCTGAGTGCTGCGGTCGCTGCCATGGCGGTGAGACTGACGAGGATGCGAATGCTATTTTTCATGATGCTCTCTCCTGGTTTGCGGCTCAGCTGAGCCCGCAGTCACCCGTACGAAGGCGCGGTCGATTTGGATCGCGCTCGATGAAAAAATTCTGCATTCGCCCATAGGAGGCGCTATCAGCGGGGGCTGTGAGCACGCGCGACCCAGAACTTGTCACCTCCGCGCTTGCGGGCAACACCGCGGCCTTCGGCTGCATTTACGACGAGCACGGCAACGCCCTCTACTCGGTGGCGTTGCGGCTGATGGGCGACGCTGCGTCCGCTGAAGATCTCACGCATGATGTTTTCGTCGAGGCCTGGCACAACTTGCCTTCGTACAGCGCCGCGCGCGGCTCCCTTCGTACGTGGCTCATGGTTCGACTGCGCAGCCGTGCACTCGATCGCAAGAAATCGGCGGCGTACCGACTCGCAATGCGCAGCACGTCTGACGAGGCGACGGTCGACGCGTCGGTTGCTCTCGATAGCGTTCGGGCGAACGCGCCTTCGTCGTCACGGTTTTATGTACGGCAAGCGATGCTGAAACTGACCGACGAGCAGCGGGCCTTGCTCGAGCTTCTCTACTTCGAAGGCCTGAGCCTCGCCGAAATCGCCGAGCGCAATCAGATCCCACTCGGTACCGTGAAATCGCGCATCGCGCGCGCTCTCGACCAGATGAAAAGTGTCCTCTCAGAGGAGGCCGTATCATGAGCACACGCAACGGAGAACCGGTCGACAACGAGGCGGCCGTTCTCGAAACCATCGAGATGCTCGACCGCATGGTCGAGCCCGCAGCCGCGCCGACCAGCCTCCGAGCGTCGCTCATCGATTCGCTCTCTACGAAGCCGAAATTTCTCGGGTACACGAACCGCCTCGCTCGCATCTTTGACCTGACGATCGAGAGCACTCGGACAGCACTCTCAGTGTTGAGTGATCGACCGCCATGGGTGGATGTGCCAGGTGGGGGAAAGTTCTTCCCGGTCGCCGGAGGTCCACGCGTTCACGGTGCCCAAGTGGGCTTTGTGGAGTTCGGCGCGGGCTCTACGTTTCCGCGGCATCGCCACCAGGGACTCGAGGTGCAATTCGTGCTCACGGGCCGCCTCATCGAGACGGACGGCCGCGACTACGAGTGCGGCGATCTTCTCGTAAAGGACGAGGGCTCGGAGCACGCGTTTTCGATTGGGGCCGAGGCGCCCTGCATTTGCGCGGTCGTGCTCTACACCGGCATCGAATTCGTCTGATTCGTGCCGCTTACATGTTGCGTCGGCCCTGCGGGTTTTGTGACGCATAAGATTATGCATGCTATGCATGATGTTATGCGCACCACGCTCGACATCGATGACGCACTCCTCGCTCGGGCCCAGGCGCAGTTCCCCCCGGGCACTCCGAAAACCGTCCTCGTTGAGGAGGGCCTGCGAAGGCTCATTGCATCGCCTGCCGCCGCCGTTGCCGCGCCCCGCCGGATGCGCGACATGCGCATGCAACGACTGGTTGACGAAGGACACGTTACCGCTGCGACGACCGCCGCTCCCGTGCTCCCACGGGAAGGGATCGCGGGTGGGGTTCCGCTGGCGCAATTGATTGCCGACTTGGCCCAGGACCGAGACGATCGATGATCTACGTTGATTCGTCCGTGGTGCTCGCCCAGGTTCTTAGTGACGACGTGCGGCCGGCGCCCTCGTTCTGGAGCGCTGACGGTCTCGCGTCCAGCCGGCTCACCGAGTTCGAGTGCTGGGTCCGCGTGCACGCCTATGGGAAAGCCGAAACGCACGGTGTCATGCTCGTCGAGGTTCTTGCTGCGCTCGATCTCGTTGCGCTTGACGAGAGTGCCTGCGCGCGCTGCCGCGCTCCATTCCCGACGCCGGTGCGGACGCTTGACGCCCTTCACCTCGCCGCCGCGGACTTCCTCCGGCTGCGCGGCTTTAGCGTTCAGATAGCAACCTACGATGCCCGCATGCAGGAGGCCGCCGCGGCGATGGGGTTCAGGCTCGCGCCTCTCGCGTGAGTGGTTGGCTTATGCCATCGGTGTGTAACGTGCCGCAAGCAGGCCGGTCGCCGCCATGAGGTCAATGTCCGCGATCAGTAATCCCTCTTCACCGTAGGGCTGGTAGCTGATCAACTTCCCGTCGGGGCCGATCACGGCGGACGCCGTCGCCACCGCGCAGCATCTTCGACTCGCGTTCGCTCGGCGTTCGCGGTACCAGGGGCCCATGCGTTTTTGGTTCATGGCGTTGACCATTGCTGCGCTCGCCGCATGCGCGCCCGCGATGGTCTCGCATCGGTCGCACGCCCCCGCTGCTCACCCACGTGCCTTCGCGACCTCCACCGTCACGATCGTGGGAACGAACGACCTCCACGGACACATCGACCATCTGCCCGAATTTGCTGGGTACGTGAACAACATCCGAAAGATCCGCGCAAAGGACGGCGCCGTGTTGCTGATCGATGCGGGCGACATGTTCCAAGGCACGCTCGAGTCCAACCAGGGAGAGGGCGCACCCGTAGTCGATGCGTACAACGCGCTCGGATACACGGCTGCGGCGATCGGCAATCATGAATTCGACTATGGCCCGGTCGGCGACACGGACGCCCGAACGCCGGGCAGCGACGCTCGGGGCGCGCTCAAGGCCCGGGCTGCGCAAGCCAAGTTCCCGTTCTTGAATGCCAATGTCACCGAGGCCGCAGCAAGCATCGCTTGGCCCAACGTTCGCGCATCGATGATGGTGCAAGCGGGGGGCATCCACATCGGCATCATCGGCGTCACGTCCATCGACACGCCGCACACGACCGCCAAGGCCAATTTCGCCGGGCTCTCCATTAGCCCCCTGGCCGAGAGCATCTCTGAGCAGGCCCGCGCGCTGCGAAAGAACGGAGCCGCCATCATCGTCGTCACCGCGCATGCCGGTGGCGGATGCAAGAGTCGCGAAGATCCCCTGGCGCTTGGAAGTTGCGACTCGCAGGCAGAAATTTTCAAGCTCGCCGAACGCCTTGATGTGGGCCTCGTCGACGTCATTGTCGCCGGCCACACCCACCAAGCGATCGCGCACAAGGTCGCCGGCATCGCGATTATCGAGTCATTCGCGCGAGGACAGGCATTCGGACGCGTCGACGTCACGCTTAACACGCAGACCAAGGCGGTGACCCTCGTGCGCGTCCACAAGCCTCAGTCGATCTGCGAGCGGCAGAAAGACGAAGGCAAGGGTGACCGGAGCGAGCCCGATGGTGAGCGCGAAAAAGCGTGCGTAACCTCGGTCTACGAAGGCGAGAAAGTTGAGCGCGTTTCAGCCGTCGCAGCCGTCGTCGACGAAGCGATCGCGAAGGCCGCTGAGAAGCGCAACGAGCCTCTCGGTGTGCGTGCGCCCGAAGGACTCAAGACCAGCTACGCGAGCGAATCGCCACTCGGCAACCTGCTTGCAGATCTGATCCGCGACACGAGGCCTGGCGCAGACGTCGGCGTCATGAACGGGGGCGGCATTCGCTCTCACTTGCCTTCGGGCAACTTACTTTACGGTCAACTTTATGAAATAATGCCTTTCGACAATCGCCTCGTTACGCTCAAACTGCCCGCACGGGCCGTCCGCAAGATGGTCTTACGCACGCTGAAGTCGAGCCGCGGCATCGCGTCAATCTCGGGCCTCGAGGCTATGGCCAAGTGCAGCGGGAACACGCTCGACATCACGTTGCTCGCACCCAACGGCAGTGTCGTGCAAGACGACGCGATGCTCACCGTCGTGACCTCAGATTTTTTGGCTGAGGACGGTGACGGTATGTTCGGAAAGTTGCCTGACGGTGCAGTCATTGACGACCAAGGACCGTTGCAGCGCGAAGCTGTGATCGTCGCGCTAAAAAAGCGCGGTACGGAGTTGGCGCCCGGCAAGACCTACTTCGATCCAAAGCACCCTCGTCTCGCATTCAAAGGGAAGCGACCCGTTCAGTGCCCATAGGCGGCGTTCGGTTGGTGGCGTAAGCTCCGGGCGATGCCTCGCCGCTACCCGCTGACGCCCCTCTCGCGTTTGCGCGCCCAACAAGTCGCCGATTCGGCGGCCGTTCGTCGGGACCAAGATGCCAAGACCGAGAGAGCAAAAGGCGATACGGCTCGAGCTCAGCTCGCGACAAGGGCACACGTCGATGCGGTCGCAAAGACGAACGACAATGAAACCGCTCGCCTCGAGCACGGAGAGCTTCGAGCCGCCGACTTAGTGCGCCACGGCGCATGGGCGCACGTCGCGGCGCGCACCACGACTACCCTGAAGAAAGCCGAGGGTGCTCAACGCCTGGAGCAGCATCGCGCAGAGGCCGCGCTGGATGAGGCGACGCGCGATCTGGCAACCCGGAAGCGCGAGGCCGACGTCGTGGCCAAGCACGCCGAGCGATGGTCAAGGGCGGAGGCCAGCCGGAGCGAAGAAGCCCAGGCCACCGAAATCGAGGATCGATGGCGTCCTCGCTAAACCGTTCGTGGACAGTTCTCATCCTTGCCGTTGCCGCTTGCCAGCATGCACGCCATCCCCCCGACGCCAAGTCAACTTTATTGACTGATGCGGCGCCTGTTGAGACACGCGTAGCGACGGAGATACGCGAGGCTGGAGCGCCGAAGATCGATGCGGTCGATCCCGCAGCCTATGCACCGCTCGTGAGAGAGCCTTGGTATGCATCGGTACACGCGGCGACGACCCACCGCGATCCGCGAAAGGTGAGTGAGGCGCTGCGCGAGATCGAGACAACACTGACACCGGCGCAATTGTGCAAGCTGCGCTACGACTTGGGAGTTCGCGTTGCCGGATGGGGCGACGACGATGCGGCTCGCTCGCTGCTCGAGTCTGCAGCCAACACCCCGAGTTGCGATGTTATGGCCGCCGCGGCTTGGCACATTGCGCAAATTCACGCGCGGAAGGGGCAGTGGCGGGACGCATTGGCGCGACTTGAACAAGCAAGTGCGGGGTCAACTCTTCGAGCGGAGCCACTTCACGCTCGCGCGCTGGAGCAGACAGGCAAGAGCGAAGAAGCTCTCTCGATGTGGGAGAAGATCTACGACCGCGAGCGTTCTAACCCCTCGCTCCAGGGAGAGGCGGTACACGCACAGTTGCAGATCGCGATGGCACTCCCATTCGACGAATCGCGCGTTTCGTCGGTGGTCGAACTCGCAGACGAATTCGTGGTGACATCACCAGGTGCAGCGCGCGTCAACGAGATAGGTAAGCTCATTTACGAAGCAAAGGTCGCCCTTCGCGCGCACGGTCGCAAGGTCACGTTCGGCCTCACGAATGCGCAGCTGCTCGATCGAGCCCGCAGCTGGCGCAGGCAGCACGAACTTAGCTCGGTTGTGGACGACGTAGTCGAAGTGCTGTCGAAGCTACCGCGGGCCGATCCGCTTCGATGCGACGCACTCATTCTCTCGTTCGAGGTCACCAAGCCGAAGGCTCGAAGCAAGGCGAAAGACGCGGCGATTCGCGGATGCAAAGGTCAACCTTCTGAACCGCACTTGCGCATGGCCCTCGCAAAGGCGGAGGCGCAGGCGGGCAACCTCGACGAGGCCGACCGCCTCTACGGAAGTGTTCAGAAGGACTTCGCGGGCAATCCATTAGCGGCCGATTCCGCAATGGCGCGCGCGATGCTCAAGCTTAAGAACGGCGACGAGCGTGCTGCTGCGGCTCTGTTCGCAGCGATCGCGACAGCTCCTGACTCCAGGCACTCGAACGAAGCCCTCTTTCACACGGGCCTCTTCGCGTTCCGAGAGAATCGGTGGGCAGATGCAGTCAAGTATTTTGACGATCTGAGCGACCGCACATCGAGCGTCCATCACTGGGGAACCGCGGGGCGTGCGCCCTACTTCCGGGCACGCGCAGCCGAGCTCGGCGGCCACGTCGATGACGCCAAGGTTCGCTACGAAGCGATCGTCAGGGCCTTTCCCCTCGCGCATTACATGGGGATGGCATACGCGAGACTCTCAAAGCTCGATGCCGCGCGAGCACGCGCTGTGCTTGCTGCAGCGCAGAAGGCGGAGTCGACAGACCCCTGGCCAGGCATGCAGGCGGCTGCTGCAGTCAAGACGTACGCCGCTGGGCGCGCACTCTTTGAGGCCGGAGACCGCGATCTCGGATTGGAGCAACTTGGGATCGCGCGCAGCGACTCCCTCGAGAGTCAGCTTCTCGCCTCGCGCTTCGCCAATCAGGCCGCAGAGCATCGATGGGCCCATTCCTTCGCGCGCGTCGGCAGCCCGGTTTTTCTCGAGCATCACGCCGCGGGCCGCTTTCGCGACTTCTGGCAAGAGGCATTTCCCGCCGCGCACGCCCCCCTCGTACAGGCCGCAGCGAAGCGATACGGCGTGCCCTGTTCCCTCGTATGGGCGATCATGCGCGAAGAGTCGGCGTTCGCAGTCGACGCGACAAGTTCAGCGAAGGCCTACGGCCTGATGCAAATGATCGTCGCGACCGCGAAGCGCACCGCGCGAGGAACCGCGTGGGTGGTTACCGTTGACGGCCTCAAGACGCCGGAGATGTCGATCGACCTTGGCACGAAGCACCTCAGTCAGTTGCGCCGTTCGTTCAAGTCAACGCCCCTCGTCGCTCCCGCCGCTTACAACGCAGGTGGAGGCGCCTTGCGTCGATGGCTCAAGCAGAACCCCAGCGCCGAGCTCGACGTCTTCATCGAGGACATCCCTTACGAAGAGACGCGCAATTACGTCAAGCGGGTTTACGCAAGCCAACTTGCTTATGCGACGCTCTACGCGCCCGAAGAGAGCGATGCACTGCTCTCTCTACCCACCTTGCCTTGGTAACGCACAATGCTCCACGTCGTACGCAATGAGGGCGCCGCGATCCCGCACTGGGCGGCTGGCGTGCGAGCGATCACGTGGGCGGACCTTCAGACACAGTTATTGAGGCTCGACCCAACCCTTCGGGTAGCGTCCCGGATACTCGAGCAACTGGTCGTCGAGCGTATTCTCAGCGCCCACCTGCCGCTCGCCAGTTTTTCCTCTCGCGACGTCGCGCGGAGAAACTGGATCGAAAGCGCGTATGAAAGTGTGCGTTCTCGACTCGGAAGCCTCTCGCCAGAGCCATCGAACTTGCCGTGGCTCGACGACGCCGCGAACACATTCGTCAATCAACTTACCGAGCTAGGATTCGTGGCGCGTGCGGCCGTACCGAAGCGCCTTGCGCATCTTGTTCTACAAGCTGACCCCATGTCGGTTGTGGCAGCGATCGGCTCAAACCGGTTGCACGCTGCGAGCGATCTTCCGTGGACAGGGGCCGACCTCGAACTTTGGGCTGCCTTGGGCCGGCAACTCGGCGCGAAAGGTGGCAGCGTGACGGCCTCTGTCTTCACGCTCGATCTGCCCCTCGATGCGCTTGCGAACAAGACGCCATTTGATCGATTTGCCGAGCTCTACACCGAGATAGCCGGCGAGCCGCCGCACTCTGAGCTCATCGCGGCCCGCTTTGGGGACCTAACGTTCACCGATCAGCGAGGCGCGGCGGCGGGGATCGAAATTGTGCGCGCGACGACGAAGCGGTCGTGGCGGGAACAAATTGCCAACGTCGTGAACCGTGCCCTCTCTCGGGGTGTCGCTCCCGAAGAAATCGCGGTTGTCTATGCGTCGGCCGACAGTGCTCGACACGCCGTGCAAGTTCTCGAGGCGCAATCATTGCCGGTGTGGGCGAGCGCCCTTCGCGAGCCGAGCGTTGTGCTCGAGAAGGTTCACGGGCTACTCGATACGGCCAGCGCGGGTCTCCCGCAAGAGCTCGCGGCCCTCATTCGTGAAGCCCTCAGCACGAGTGATCGAGCCCCCGGATTGCCGGACGCCTCGGTCCGAGCGCGCCATACCGAAGTGGAACGCATGCAGCTGCGTGCGATCGCGCGTGAGCAGGATGCATGGCGAGCCGTGGAGACCGCGCTCGCGGAGGTCAACGAAGCAGCCTCGATCATGGGTTCGGCCAATTTACCATTGGAGTCATTCGCGAGTGCTGTGCGCGCAACCCTTGCTCGTGTGGCAAAATCGACCGTCGGCTCTCGCGTAGGCGCGATACACGTCTCACCACTTGAGACCGTCGGCCGAGCCAAGGTTGTGGTCGTCATCGACACGCAGCGTGATCAATTTCCGTCTCAACCCAAGCGTTCGCGCGAAGGACACACGTGGCGGGAAAGTTACATCATCGAGGAAGCCACGCACTGGGCAACGGTGATGCGAGCCTTTGAGTCTGCGGAGACGATCGCGCTCATCTTTTCGATGCAGAGCGACGACGGTACGGCGGCCGAGCCTTCGCGGTTGGTCACGTGGCTTGAACGCAACGGTGCAGACGTGGATCTCGCATTTGCAGGTCCGCCTCCATCGCTGCCTGAGAGCAATCGTCGCGTCGAGAGAGAGCGCGCGCGTGTTCGCTCGTTTTTTTCGGCCGGCTTACCCGAAGCACCAGGCGACCTTCAGCGTTGGACGAGGCGCGTCGCCCGCGCGACCGGAGCCTCACCCCGAGCGCCCATGCGCGTGACCTTCCTCGAGCCGACCGTCAACTGCGCCTTCGCCGGCTTTGCAAGCGCGGTGCTGCGTGCGAAGCGTATCGATGACGCGCGCACTGACCAGGACCCGCGCGAAGTCGGGCGCTTGCAGCACGCCGCCCTCGAAGCCGCATTTGTCGCAACACGGGGGGAATGGACGGCGCGCCCACGCGATGGTTCGCGCATCATGTCCAGGGGCCTGGCCGCTGCTCGCGAGTTACTCACCAAGGAGCTAGGCCAGCAGGCGGCAATCATGATCGATCGCATCGCCGACGACTGCGAGCACCTCATTCGTTCATCCGTCAACGATCTTGACTGGGACTTTGCGCTCGCTGAGCAGCCCTTCGACGGTCAACGATGGGCACCCCACGTTCTTGAGAGCGGTGATGAGCGAGTGTACCTCTCAGGGCGCATCGATCGCATCGATGTGCACCACGACGAAGCGAGGGTACGCATCGTGGACTACAAGGGCAGCACGAGCGGCGCAGAAGACGCCCGACGCCAACCCCTGCAGCTCCTCGTGTACGCCGACGTCGCAAAGCGTGAGCTGGGCATGCCACTCGCGCAGGGCCTCTACTGGCCCGTGCGTGCAAGAAAGGCTCTCGACACGAAGGGCATCAATCTTGACGATCGAGAACTGGTCGCCAAGGCGCTGGAAGCCACGCTGTCGTTACGACGACACTTGCCGCTCGCCAATGGTGCGCCGTCCATTTGTGCCAAATGTAGTTACGATATTGCGTGCCGAAAGCCGCGCTACGTCATCTCGGGCCTTGTCGACGATACCGGCGAACCGTGACGATTCGTTAGGTGACTCGCGATGGCCGAAAGCGCCTTCGCAGGACGAGCGCCACCGCCGCTAGAACCAGCGAGAATCGCGATAGGTAATTATGTTTACGTTTCGATCGACTCACGCGGCAGTCTTCATTGGCTGAGCTCTTGCTGCACGAGCTATCGTTGCTCTCGCCCGACGAGTCTCCTGTGCACGCTTCGGAGTCTTCGTAGTCTTCGTAGTCTGGATCGGAGGCCCCGCATCCGTCAGCGGCACCCGCCTCGACAATTGAAAGGCACGCACCACACGCCGCTGATCCCACGGAGTCACCGCCTGGAGCCTCGTCGACAACGGCGTCGACTGGCTCGCGCGAACTTGGGGGCTGCGGCGTGGCAGGTGTGACCGGAGTCGCCGGACAATCTTGCGCTGGCACGAGCGGAATCACGTCGAGGGCAGAAGCATATTCGCTCGCGGTGCTCGAGGCGGCCGCGGAGTGCAGAACGGCGCGTGTCACGTATCCGTCGCCAAACCAAGCGGCTTCGCGGTAGGGTGCGCACGCTTGCGGAACGTTGCAGCTGGCCGCCGAGCTCGCAAAGAGCTCGCCAGACGCGCAGGGCGGTTTGGCGAGCGCCGAGGCACACTCTGTGGAGAGCGACCCGGCCCTCTTGGCGATGGCATCGTAAAGCGCCGGAACTTCAGCGGGCCATCCGGCGGAACGGAGTCCCACTGAGAAGTGGTCGCGCGCCTCGATGTGTACGCTCGATTGGACGCCAATGAAGCTCCGATACTTCGCCAGCGGATCGCCAGCGCTCGGGATGCGCGAGTCCGACACGCGATGCTCAATCATCGAGTCCCATGCAACCGGCCCTTCGCCGAATGACCACGACTGAAGTTCGCCGATGTCGCCGAACATCTGAACGGCGGGCAGGGTCGAAGTCGCCCCGGATTCAAAGAGGCGCAGCGGAGCCGTCTGGGTCGCGGGGCCACTACTCGCGTCGAAGCGAATCACAAGAACGGACAACTTGGCGCTGGTGATGGCCGCGGAGAACCCACTCCAGTAAGCGGATGAAAGCCCCCAAGCCGTGAGCGTAGATTCCGCGGCTGCGGGGCTTGCGAACAGCGTTATCGCGGTGGGCGCGTCTTGCTTGGGGAACGTGACCGCACTGGCCGTTGGGACCCTGCGCGCGCTTGACCCGTCGCAGAGTCTCGCCTCGAGCCAAGGGGCGGTGGCTTCGTCAAGCGCCGGAAATAGTGCATCCCACACATAGTCGACGCGCACATCGGCACTGACGCCGACCGCCAGAGCCCACGCGCCACCCTTCGACACGTTCTCCGCCTGGTAGACTGAGTAGCGCACGCCCTCTGGCGTCCGAAAGACTGCCGCACGTACGACTCCGATCGCGGTCGCTGCATCAGGAGAAATGAACAGCGCGGGCGAAGCAACCGCCGGAACCGTTAGAAGAAGCGCGCCGCTACAGATCACGGTTCGCAACATGCCCCTTCGTCGTAGCTCGTCATCGCCCGCACGCACCTTAAGAATGTGTCACCCACCGAGGCCTGCAGTCACACGATGTGAGACACGATCGCCTGTGAAAACTTGGCCAGTCGGGCCCACGTTTCCTAGCGTGTAGCGCATGGCCGATAGCGCGCCCGGATTCTCATCCGAACGGCCCACTCAGCCGCTGCCGCGCCCCCTTGGGCGTCTGATGCTCCTCAAGCTGATCGCACGAGGTGGCATGGGCGACGTCTACCTCGCGACGACGACAGGCATTGAAGGTGCCGAGCGCCCCTGCATCGTCAAGACGGTGCGCCGCGACCACGTTCACGACGGCTCATTTCTCGCGCGGTTCCTCGATGAGGCGCGTGTGCAGTCGCAGCTCAATCATCCCGGCGTTGCTCAGGTCCTCGAAGCCTCAACCGACGACAACGGGGAGCCATTCACGGTGGTTGAGTACATCGAAGGGCGCGCGCTCTCCGATGTTCGGCAACGTGCAGCCCAAATCGGCGAGGCCATCGCCTGGCCCGATGCCGTGAGCATCACACTCGAAATAGCCCAGGCGCTGGCGCACGTTCACGAGCGAGCTGGCGCTAACGGCGAGCCACTCTCGATCGTCCACCGCGATCTCAGCCCGCAGAACGTCATGGCGAGCTATGAAGGCGAAGTCAAGATCATTGACTTTGGTACCGCGCGTGGTCAGAATCGAAGATGTCACACGGTTGCGGGGGTTGTCTTCGCTAAGCCCGGCTACGTCGCGCCGGAAGTCGCACGACACGAAGTAGGCGACGGCCGCATCGACCTCTATGCCCTTGGGGTCATTCTCTGGGAGACGGTGGCCGGCAAGCGCTTTTTTAGCGGCGAAGCGCAACAGCACCTTGAGGACGTTGCCCATGGTCGGCAGGCGGTAGCGCCGCTCGCAGCCGAGTGCGGCGCGCCGCGATTGCTCGATGAAGTGATCGCGAAGCTCACTGCGAATCAACCGGACCAACGATACGCAACAGCTGGACGCGCCACGCAAGAGCTCGCGCGCCTTCTCTCGCTTGCTCCAACAGGCCCTTTGGGAGAGCGCGGCGTTCGAGCGCGAATCGCGTCGCTTATGAAGCGCCTTTGGCCTCGTGAGCCGGCGCGCGCACGCGCTGAGTTTGCGCGCCTCGTTGCTGAAGCCCGCGAAACACAGACCGAAAGCCATACACCCGCCGCCGGCCCCATCTTTGATCTCGTCGCCGCGCGCAGTGCTCCAAGTGATCCAGCGGTGCTCGCGGGAACTCCGTATCGCATCGGCAAAAAAATTGGTGAAGGAACAAGCGGCGCCGTCTACGAAGCGGAGCACGTCGAACTCGGTCGTCAGGTCGCGATTAAGGTGCTCGCCCCCGAACACGCCACGGCAACCGATGCGATCGATCGCTTTCGACGCGAGGCCCGTGCAATCGCCAGGCTCGCACACCCCAACATCGTGGCACTGTACGACTTCGGCAAGTCCCTTGACGGTCGCGTCTACCTCGTCATGGAGCGACTGATCGGCGAAACCCTCGATCAGCAACTCACCCGTAAGTCCAAGCCCGGTTGGCAAGAAGCCTTGCGCATCGGCATTGCGGTCACGCACGCCCTTGAAGCGGCGCACGCAGCGTCCCTCGTGCACCGCGATCTCAAACCCGCGAACCTATTTGTAACAAAAGCTGGGTCCATCAAGCTCCTCGACTTCGGCGTCGCCATGGCGCTCGCGGACACGACGTTTGAGAAGTCTGCCGGAGCGAAGCAACCTCGCGGCTTTGCGATCTTCGGAACGCCGGAATACATGGCCCCAGAGCAATGCGCGGGCGACCTAGTCGACGGGCGCTGCGATCTCTATGCGCTGGGTTGTGTACTCTACGAGCTCGTGACAGGAAGAAAGCCCTTCGAGGGCGCGTCGGGTGTGCTCGTGATGAGCAAGCAGATCCGCGAGGGCATCGTGGCTCCGCGCAGCAAGGCCCCAGAGATACCAAAAGATCTTGACCAACTCATCGTGCGCGCGTTGGCCAAAAGACCCGACGATCGTTTCGCGGGCGCGGCCGAGATGCGCGACGCGATGGAGAGTTTGCTCCACAAGCACGCGCGACGCCCGAGACAAATTGCCCGCATTGGTGCGCTTGCCATGGCAACCGTGGTGCTCACAAGCGCGCTCACCTTTGC
>CAMBEV010000031.1 GCA_945865595.1 Nannocystis exedens
GTGGCGCTGCAACATGCTCTCGCATGTTGGACGCTGCTTGACCCACCCGCTCGCATCCCACTGCGTGGGAAGCTCGTCTGCGTTCTCGGTCTGTGGGGGGCTTCGACGTTGTGTCGTGCGATATTAGGGGGCGAGCAGTGCGGTGGCTCGTATGAGCGCTTTGCCGCGGGTGGGGTTGCGGAGTTTTGTGGCGTAGACGTCGGAGAGGGCTCGCAGCGCTACGGTTGTTGCGGCGCGGTTTTGATTGCCCCACTCTGTGATGGCGAGGCGCCGCCATAAGATGGCTTCGAGGGCGCGGGGGCGATGGTCAAGTGCTTGGACGATACGCTCGACTACTTCAGTCGAGGCGGGATCGGCTTTCATGGCCTTCATGAAGTAGCTTATGGCGCGCTCGTTGCGGCTTAGCCTGCGTACGCAGGCTTCCGCCGCTTCGCACAAGGCGATGGCACGCGCGGCTTCGTTGGCGGCGTTGGCGATTTTTGCTTCGGCTTCGGCGAGGGCCTCACGCGTTGCTCGGCCCCTTCGCGGCGTGGTCAGGCGCATGCGGATAAACATCAGCAGCACGAAGAGCACTGCCAGAATCACCAGCGGCAATTGCAGATCAGACATCGCTGGTGCCCGTTGTAACAGAGTGGCGCGGCCGGGACGACAAAGTGAGGGAATAGACCCTGCCTTCTACGTGTAACTTGCGCGCAGGCTCGCGGTTCTGCACGATCAGAGGTCACTTGTCTCGGTTGCTGGTTCTCACTTGTGCGGTTGCCGCCTCCTGTCTGGGGGGCCTGGCAGCTTTTCCAACAGCCGCGCAGGCAGACATTTTTCAGTACACGGACAAAGAAGGCGTCGTCCACTTCAGTAACAGCAAGCCACGGGACAACAAGTTCCGCGTCTATTCGCAGGGTAGCGGGGGCCCGAGGCGCATCGCAGTTGCGGCGGGTGTCGTCCCCGTGGCTCCCACCGATCGCGACCCGTCGCGGTACACCCGCTATGACGAGTGGATTCGTCAAGCCGCTTCCCTATACCAAATCCCCGAGCAACTCGTTCGCGCGGTTATTAAGTGCGAGAGCGACTACGATCCACGCGCGGTCAGCCCGTCGGGTGCCCGCGGCCTCATGCAGCTCATGCCCGACACGGCCGGACGCATGCAGGTCAAGGACATTGACGATCCGCGTGAGAACATCTTTGGCGGCGTACGCTATTTGCGTATCTTGGCGAATCTCTTCAACGGTGACCTGTCACTCACGATCGCAGCCTATAACGCTGGCGACGGTGCGGTCATGCGAGCCGGCGGCATTCCTGCGTATCAGCAGACGCGCGAATACGTCACCCTGGTCACAAGGTTCTATCATCGCTACCGCTCGCACCAAAACGCGCTCGAGGCGAGCGTGGGGCGCGACTAGCTCCGGTCGAGGGGGCTTCCTCCTCCCTCGACCGTCAACTACAGCGACTCGAGATAGTCGAGCGCATCGGTCACTGCAGCGGGATTGCTCGGCATGCTGTGGTGATCGCCGCTCGGGTCTTCGTAAAGTTTCTGAACCGTTCCGCCGTGCTTCTCGACCCACGCCTTGGCATTCTCCATGATGCCGCACATCGGTTCGCCGAGCGCGTTGTCCTTACCGCCGCAGTACATCCACATGCGGCCGCCGGCCATCGCGGTCGTATCGCCGTTGACGTCGAGTGCACTCAGGTAGTCGGTGGGCTTCATCGTCGTCGGCCATGCACCTGAAACCGAGATCGTGGTTTTGAGCCGCTTCTGACCTGCGCGATCGCGCGCGAGCACTTCGAACGACTGTGCACTGCCTCGTGAAAATCCGAGAAGCGACACGTCTGCCGTCTTGGTGCCGCATGCCGAATCCACCTCGTCGAGAATCGCGATCATCCGCTTGTAGAGCGTCTCACCATTGCTGTAGCGATCGGGTTCTTGTCTGTCGGCATAGACCCACTTGAGCCCAATGAAAGCGATGCCTCTCGGTTCAAACGACGGTTGCCAATCGGCGAACTCGTATTCGGGAGCGCCATCGGTGCCGTGCAGCACGAAGATGACGCGTCGCTTGCTCTTGCCGAAGTGGCCAGCCGGGAACCAGGCGCCGTAGTACGTGTCGTCGAGTTTTCGAAAGCCGCCGCCCGAACTCAAAAATGCAGCTCTCTTTGTTGCGTTTGCGCCGGTGACGGCGGGCAGGTCGCTCTCTCGCTGTTGTGCGAGCCACGCATTGCAGGTGCTTGCGGTTGCGGCAGCCCCAGAAGCCCCGTCGTTCGTCGCGGCAACGTCTACCGCTGCATCAACCGGAGTGGCGTTCGTGGTTCCGCAACCCGATGCCACCACAAGTCCCAGCCCAATGAGTCTTATCCGCACGTCACCCTCCGTCGCTACATGCGCTCGAGTACACCGATACCAAGGAGCGCGAGGCCCTTCGCAAGAATGCTGCCTGTCAATTGAGCAAGGCGCAATCGACCAGCCCCAACGTCACGCTCGGCCTTCAGCACCGAGAGTTCGTTATAGAAGGTCGAAAAGTGTGACGCGAGTTCGTAAAGGTACTCGCAGAGCACGTGCGGTCGCGAGGTCAGCGCTACCTGCTCGACCACTTCGTCAAACGCAAGCAGCTTCATCGCGAGCGCGCGCTCCGTGGGCTCAAACGAGACAAGGGCACCAGCCGAGACGCCTGCAATAGTGGCCTTGGCGATAAGCGACTGAATGCGCGCGTACGCGTACTGCAAGTAGGGCGCGGTGTTGCCGGTGAGGCTCAGCGCCTTGTCCCACGTAAATGTAACCAGCGTGGTGCGATCTTTCGAAAGGTCATTGTACTTGACGGCCGCGAGACCGACGACCCGTCCGACCTCACGCGCCTCGTCCGCGCTCAGCTCCGGGTTGCACGCCTTGGCCACCACCGTAGCGCGTCGCTCAGCCTCGTCGAGAAGGTCTTCGAGGCCGATCAGGTTGCCGTCACGGGTCGAGATCGTTCCCTCTGGAAGGCGCATCAGGCCGAAAAACACGTGCTCCATGCTGGCCTTCACACCGAGCTGCTTGCACGCCGCAAAGAACTGCCGAAAATGTAACTGCTGTCGATCATCGGTCACGATAATCACGCGCGATGCGCCCCAACGTTCAACGCGATAAAGCATGCCCGCGATGTCGGTCGTGCCGTAGAGGAAGCCGCCGTCCTTCTTGCGCACGAGCAGCGGCGGAAGGGCCTCGCCGTCGCGCTCCTTGTCGAAGCGAACAACGATCGCGCCCTCACTCTCTTCGGCGAGTTCTCTGTCGACCAGCAACTCCACGACGCCTGCGAGCTTGTCATTGTAGAAGCTCTCGCCAAGGACCACGTCGAACGACACGTCGAGCCGCTGATAGACGCGGTCAAACTCGCGCATCGACACGTCGATGAACTTCTGCCAGAGCGCGACGTTCTCTTTGTCGCCTTGCTGCAGCTTCACGAGCTCGGCGCGCGCCTCTTGAAGAATCGGCGGCGCATCTTGCGTAGCGCCCTCGTCCTCTTCTTCACCGTCAACCTTCTTACCTAATGCCTGCTTCTGCTCTCGTTCAAGCTCGATGAACTTCACGTACAGGCGAAGGAGCTCGACCACCGCATTCTCTTCGAAGGCCTTCTCGTCGAGCCACTTACGGTAGGCGACGATCAGCTTGCCAAACTGCGTTCCCCAGTCGCCGAGGTGATTGTCGGCAACGACCGTGTAACCAACCGCGCGCAGCACACGCTTGATCGCGTCACCGATGATGGTGGAGCGAATGTGCGCGATATGCATCGGCTTTGCGACGTTCGGCGACGAGTAGTCAATGACGACCGATTTCCCCGTACCGATCTGCCGCAGGGCGAGTGCATCGTGGACGCTGCTCTTGAGCCACTCGTCGCGAAGGTGAATATTGATGAACCCGGGACCCGCAACGTCAGTCGACTTGACCGCTGGATGGTCGGCAAGCGCCTTGACGAGTACATCGGCGACCTCGCGCGGAGCCTTCTTCAGCGACTTGGCGAGCTGCATGGCCGCCGCGCACTGGAGGTCCGCCTTTTGCGAGCGATCGATGGCTACTTTGCCCGAAACGTCGACGCCAAATGTTGCGTTGAGTGCGTCGGCGCCTCGCGCGCCAAGTTCGTGCGTGAGTGCGAGCATCCATGCGAATTACACCTGGGGCGATGGTGCGGCAAGCTCGGCAGTCTGGGCTTTTGATCAGTCGCGCAGTTCGATGAGATGGAAGTTCTTGTAGTCAATCTCACGCGTCCCATCGTCAAGTACCTTCACGATGTCGATGAAATGCGCGTTCGGGACGATGTCGTTCATGCGGTACTGGTAGCGGGCGTGCAGAGGCTGTGCGCTCGTCTCGTCAATGCCGTTGATCGCAAGTGAGAGGACGGCGGTGTCGGCGCCCAATTTTTCAAGCGCGTCCGGCGCGAAAAATGGACTCGACTCATCGATGCGATGCATCGCAAGCCAGCTGAGCGAAAAGCTGCGATTAACATCGCGTACCAATGGAAGGTCGACGGGTCGTCGAAGGATATCCCCCTCGCTTGAGACCTGAGTGACGAGGAGCGTCGCACTGAGTCTTGCTTCAACGACCTGGTTGTGGCGCCAATTGGCCATGCGAAACATCAGGTGGAGAACGCCGTCGCGACGGGCGATCACGCACTTGTCACTGAAGAGCACGCGCGCAGTGGGGCGAGAAAACTTCGCAAACGTGATGCCGGTGAGCAACGCTGCGAAGAGAGTCCCTGCGAGTGCCTCAATCGTTACCAGTACGTGTGCGTAGAACGTCGCAGGCGCCATGCCGCCATAACCGATCGTCGCCATCGTCTGTACGCTGAAGAAGAAGGCGTCCGAGAATAAGCCTGGCCGCGTGTCGTGAATGCACCCGGGCTGGAGCAGGTAAAGGCAGGCGAAGATCGCGTTGGCAGTGAGGTACCAAAGCGCGACGAGACCGAAGAACTGCACCCACGGCATTCGCAACAGCGAGTGATACACATCCTCGTAGAACGCGACCTCGCGGCCGACCGCGCGAATTGGAAAGACCGTACCCTTAGGAGCCTGCGATTGCTGCAGGCGAGAGTTGCCCATGCGCTACTCTCGCTCCACTCGCGATGACCTGGCAAATCTACGAGAAACTTTCCGCTGACTTGGCACGACTCACCTTCGCCCCGCCCGTTACCCACGTCTACAACCCGCTCGTGTACGCGGGCGTCCCAGCGCAAAAGTACGTAAAAAAATACGCAAGCAAGAAGGTGCGCGCGATCTTGCTGGGCATGAACCCCGGACCCTGGGGCATGGCCCAGACCGGCGTACCCTTCGGTGAGGTCACCCTCGTTCGCGACTGGATGGGCATCACGGGCGAGGTAACGAGGCCAGCGCGAGAGCACCCGTCACGTCCCATCACAGGCTTTGCGTGCACGCGGAGCGAAGTGAGCGGCGCCAGGCTTTGGGGGTGGGCTCGAGGCCAATTCGTCACTGCAGATGCGTTCTTTCGCCGGTTTTCCGTCTTGAACTACTGCCCGCTCGTCTTCATGGAAGAGAGCGGCAAGAATTTCACGCCTGACAAGTTGCGCAAGGGCGAGCAAGCGGCTCTCTTTTCTGCGTGCGATTCCGCCCTTCGCGAAGTTCTCGATGTCTTGCAGCCCGAGCTTTTCATCGGCGTCGGTGCCTTCGCGGAAGCCTGTCTGAAGCGAGTTGCGCCACCTGGCTCGGCCGTGTCGCGCATCCTTCACCCAAGTCCCGCGAGCCCTAAGGCCAACGCGGACTGGTCGGGTGAAGTCACGCGAGAGCTCACGAGACTCGGCCTCCTCGACTAACGCGTTAGCGGGCGCGCATCATCGGGCACGGCTCGGAGGGGCTCGACCCGCGGCGGCCAAGCGAGTTGCCAACGTTTGCCCGTTTCGCGGTCGCGCAGCGTGAGGGCATCCCCACGGGTGGTCGATGGGAAACTGACCTCCGTCGCTGAAGACATGTTGTCATCGATCGCCGAAGCCATCGAGTTGCCACCCTTGTGCGGTAGCGCGCCCAACATTGGAAAGTTGAAACGCACCCTCTCAATGAGAACGCCACGTTCGAAGAGTTCGATGGCAAAGCGCCCAGCCCAACGTTCGGTCGACTCGGCCTTCGCAAGGTCAACCGTATTGACGGTGAGGATCGAGGGCGCTCGCCTATCCCACTTGATAGAGATGCGATGGCGGCCCTTGGTGTAGAGCGCGGGTGGGTCCGGGAGCTCGTTCAGCACCGCATGCGTACGTTGCGGCTTTTTTGCGGGATACAAGAGGCGCGTCTCGGAGGAGCTCGCGCGAGCGCCCGTCGTCACGATCACCATCAGGGATGCGACGAGAACGGTGCAAATGCGTGTGCGAGCGCTTGGTCCCATGCCGACGGGTCTCCCCTTAGCGCGTCCCACCACACGCGCAAACGTGCGGGCACCGGCGCCGATAAAATCAGGGGATCGTCACTGTGGAGCACGACGCGCGCGGCGTGAAGTGCGATGCGATCAAAGCGCACGACGCGACCATCGCTCATCGTTTCACGCGCCGGCCCACCATAGGCGCGGTCGCCGATGAGGGGCAGCCTTGCATGCATCGCGTGCACGCGCAGCTGATGGGTACGACCCGTCACGGGCTCGAGCGCGAGCAAGACAAACCGCCCCGCTTGGGCAATCACCGCGAATCGCGTTTCTGCATCGGTCGCATCTTTGCCATCGACCATGCGCAGCTTCGGGTCGGGAGCGCGGCCAATTTTGTGGGTCCACTTTCCTGATAGTTCAGAGGCAGAACCAATCGCAATCGCGAGGTAGCGGCGATCGTATCGCCCTTCCTCACGCAAACGCACGAGCGACTCACGACCACGCTTCGTCACCGCGAACGTGACGACCCCGCTCACATCGAGATCGAGACGCGAAGTTGGGTGCAAGGTATCTGGCGCAACCCCAATCGACTTGGCAACCTGCGCCTGAAGCGAGTGAGCCCTCCCCGACGCGTCGGCGATCGTGGGCATCCCGGCTGGCTTGTCGACCACAACGAGATCGGCATCGCGATGAATCCAATGCCACGCATCACCGGGAGCACGAAGAACCGACACCACGATCCTGTCGCCAACCCGTGCGGGATGATCGCTGTGCTCGATGCGCGAGCGGCCCACAAAAACACGACCCTCGGCTATCGCTTGGGCATCAACGCCCGCACGGGCAAGCACTTCCCCCACCGTTGCGCCATCGTCATGAGCGACAACCCAACGCAATTCGTCACTCATGGTGTACGAATCTTCTCGACGATGCCGCGATCGCCATCCACGCGCACGCGATCGCCCGTCTTGATCGCGCGCGTAGCGCCAGTAACGTTGACAACACTCGGCACACCGAACTCACGCGCAACGATTGCCGCATGCGAAAGCGGGCCGCCAAGCTCAGTGACGATGCCGGCAGCGAGCAAGAACAGCGGCGTCCAGCCCACGTCGGTCGTATGCACCACGAGCACTTCGCCAGGCTGAAGCGAGCCCATCTCTTCGGGTCCAAAGAGCACGCGCGCGTTGGCCTCGACAACCCCAGACGCGGCGGGTAGCCCGCGCAGCGTGTCGCCACCAGATGGTGGTAGAACGACGGGTGGCGGCGCACCCATGAAGGTCGATGGCGGCGCTGGTCGGGCACAATCGCGCGCGAATTCTGCCCTTCGCGCCTTCACAAGCGCCGATAAGTCACTTCGCGAGTTACGAAGTGCGTGCTTCACTTCGTCGACGGTGAGAAAGAACACGCTGCGCACTGTGGCCAGCTGCGAACCGGACGAAGCCAGCGCCTGGTAGTCCGCTGCGAGTTGCGGATCACGACGCAAAAGCCGGCGATCGGCGTCGAGGGCGCCGCTGCGGAGCATGCCGAGGACGCGGGTCACCCACGTGCGCATCCGTTCGCGCAAACGTGACGCTTTTCGCGAGCGCGCAACCAGGTGCCGAAGCAGCGTTTGCTCAACAACCGTCAGCTTAGGGAGCAGCTTGCTCGTCTCGGTTTCAGCCGATAGCTTGCCTCGCGCGAGCGCTTCGTCCACGTCGCACGCTTCCCCCCGCAACGCAATTCGTAACATCGTAAGGACAGTTTTGTGGTCCTCACGCCAACGCGGCGTCGATAGCTCGACTTCGCGCACCGCACGATGCCCGTAGAGGTCGAGAAAGCTGGCGAGCGCGCGTTTCGTTGGCCCCTCGGGGATGGCATCGAGGCCGATCGTGGACTCTTGCTCGATAGCCGCGCGTGCTTCAGGTTCGCGACGAGCGAGAGAAGCGACGTGCATAATTCCGATCGCGGGGCGCGCACTTTCGAGATCGCGAATCCCACTGGTCAGGCTTTGCGCAAGCCTGTCGGCATCCATGGGCGCGACACGTTCAAGTAACAACTTGAGCGCCAAGTGCGAACCGAGCGCGCTCGATGCGCACGTGAGCATGACCGTGCCGCATTGTTCGAGAAGTGCCTGCGTTTCGGTGATGTTCTTCGACAGGCCTTCGTCGGGCAAGATGGCCAAGTCGAGCTCGGTGTTCGCGCGCCACACTTTGTCGGCGTAGACCTCGAACGCATCGACGTCCGCGTCGAGTCGTAGTTGCTCTTTGCCGAGGCGCAACGCAGTGAGTGGCAATCGCGCATAAAACCCAAGGCGCGATACGCCCTCAACCTGCGTCGCCAGTTCATCACCGCCACCGCCACCGCCAAGCTCAACCAACGTGCGCGGATCAAGAAAGGGAACCTGTGCGGCGATGCGCATGAACTGCGACAGATTCAAATAGAACCGGCCGTGTACATTTGAAACGAGCACGGCGTTCTTCGGTACACGGCACCCGAGCGAAGCAAACGCACTGCGAAAACCGGTCTCACTGAAGCCGCGCGCGATGGACCAAGTGAACGGCGTGGCGACGCCAGGCAACGCCTCACCCACGTTTGCGTTGCTCCATACCGTTGCCGCATCACCGCCTTCAGGAAAGCCGAGGCCCGTCACTGGCCTTGCCTGCACGATCCACGTGCGCGTCGCATCGCACACAAACTCAACGTCCCAAGCAGCATTGTCGAGGCGTTCGAGCCGTGATGCGAGGTCAGCGAGGTCTGCAAGCCGCGCGTCTTCGAGAGCAGGTTGGTCAGGATGGTTGACGTCTATTTCTTCGAGCCCAAGCGCGGTCACGACTGTCGCGCGCGCCTTGTGGGCAATCGCCGATTCGATCACGCGCCCGCGCGCATCGATGCGCAGCACGTCGGGCGTCGCCATCCCGTTGACGACGGGTGCACCCAAACCGCAACCCGCGTTAATGATGCGCTCGACCTGCGAAAACGCTCGCCGATCGGGCGCGCGGGTGAACATGACACCAGCAGCCTCAGCAGCGACGACGCGCTGGATGACGACCGCCATCTGCACATCTTTCACGCCGTGGATCGCAAGGTAGCCAATCGCTCGACCTGACGCGATTGACGCCCACACTTCGCCAATCGCGCGCGCAATTGCCAGTGGTCCTCGAACACCGAGCACCGACTCAGCGAGACCCGCCATTGAGACGAGTTCACCATCTTCGCACGTCGCGCTCGAGCGAACCGCAAGGCCCCACGGACATGATGCTTCGCACTCGAGCCACAGCGCCTCGATCTCGGTCATCAGATCGGGCGGCAGCGAAACTCGAAGAATGGCCGCATGCGCTTCGGCACAACGCTCATCACGCGTTCGGCCAGCCGAGAGCTTGAGGAGGGTCTTCGGATCGGTGCCCGGCGGCAGATCGCGCAGCATGTGCACGAAGGCGTCTTTCGAAAGCACCCACGCTTCAGGAACCGCGAACCGGTTCTTTTGCAGCCAAACAAGTCGAGCCGCTTTACCACCCACCACACGCGGGTCGTCGCCACCTCGACGACCTGCGAGCGATTCAAGCGAAACCAACCAGCGGCTCATCGGGGCGCGATACTAACGCGCCGCCAGCGCCCGCTCGTGCCAAAAGAGCAGCTCGATTGAACCGGGCCCGCGATTGAAGGGGTAATCATGCGGCCCCCGCGCAAGCAAGAACTCGTGCGCAATGCTCTTTGCATCAAGCGCCCTGTCATACGCTTCGATCGCTGTGCGAAAATAATCGCCTTCACTGGTCATGACGCGCAATCGCAAGTCCGGTTGTGAGATTTTGGCACCTGCGGCGAGCGCAACAAGTTCATCTACTTGACGAGCTTGTATCGCTGGCTGGATCGCGCCCACCGAGCGAAACAGTTGCGGGTGCGAGAGGCCCACACGCAGCGCGACCGCACCACCCAGGGACACTCCATCGATGCCAAGCCGCGACGTATCCGCCGGTAGCTCACGCGCGATGCGCGGCACGAGTTCATCCACGAGAAAGCGGGCGTAAAGTTTCGTAAAGTCGCTTGCCGGATCTTTGTCCGGGAAATACGGACACACCACGATCAACCCACCGAACGGACGCTCGCGCAGCGCGTTGTTGCGCAACCCAAGATGCGACGGCGTCACGAAGCCTTGAAAATCGCGCTCTGTCAGTGGCGGCGAGAGCAACCGTTCGAAAGCCGTGGCGAGCCCGTAGTCGCGTGGCCACCCCCACACACCTTCTTCGGGCCCCTTCACTGCTTCGCCGCGACCGTGCAAAGCGATGACGACAGGCAACTTTTGGTTCCACGGAACAGCAGCCGGCATCACGACGACCGCGCGCGGTGAGACGCCTGAAAACGTCCACTCGATGGTACGAATCGCTGTACGCGAAGGCGACGCCGATGGGGGCGGTGCGCTGAGGCCGCCAGTTTTTTGACGCTGACAACCGCACGCGGCGAGGGCGACGCCGCAAACAAACGCTACAGCGGCGCGCAACGTCACTCGTCTTTCGGCGCGC
The DNA here is from genome assembly GCA_945865595.1 of Nannocystis exedens. Taxonomy (GTDB): domain Bacteria; phylum Myxococcota_A; class Polyangia; order Polyangiales; family Polyangiaceae; genus JAHFDX01. Next base: position 10,816 of record CAMBEV010000031.1, read on the forward strand.
TCTTACCCGTAAGCTCGGCGATCCACTCGCTGACGAGCGGGTCATGCATCATCTTCTCGCGCATCATCTGTTTCACGTCCGAGAGCGCCTCCGCCGACATGGCATTCAAATGCGCCGTTGCATGATCGATTTTGGCCTCGACGAAGCCCGCGAGGTCAAGCTCGCCCGACCGAACGCGAGAGGCAAGCGACGACGCTGACACCGCGTCGACGCTCGGTGCTGCGCCCGCCTCACTGGATTGACGCGCTTCGAACGCCTTTGACGGCGCTCCCGCACTCCCTACCGCCGTGTTTGGTCCAACTGTGGGCGTGCCGCCTTTGCGAATGCCATCGATCGCCATGAGGGCTCCTTCAGGACGAGAGTGTTGCCGAGCAATCGGCCAGCCGGCAAGGAAAGTTGCGCGCCGACCTTACCATCCGCAGGTCTGCCCCTTGTTCTGCGCCTTAAGCCACGTCATGAGCGGCGCGAAATACTCAACCATCGCGGTCGCATCGGCCCTCTTGTCGCCCGTGATCGCAGCCATTGCCTCGGGCCACGGCTTGCTCGCACCCATCGACAACATGTCGGCAAGTTTCTTGCCGGCTTCCCTGTTCCCGTAAATCGAGCAGGTATCGAGCGAGCCAGTGTGCCCCGCCGTTTTGCACAACGCGCGGTGAAACTGGAACTGATAGATGCGTGCGAGAAAGTAGCGGATGTACGGAACGCTCGACGGCACGTGGTACTTCGCGCCTGGGTCGAAGTCCGCCTCGGTCCGTTCGACCGGCGGGGCGATCCCCTGAATGTCGCGGCGCAGTTTCCACCAAGCCTCGTTGTAGTGTTGCTTGTCGACCTTGCCTGACAAGACGTCCCAGCGCCACTTGTCGATCAACAGGCCGAAGGGCAAGAACGATATTTTGTCGAGCGCGACCTTCATCAATTGGTTGATGCGTCCCTTGTCGCCCTTCGGTACCGCGTCGAGATAGCCGAGACCCTTCAGGTATTCGGGCGTAACCGAGAGCGCGAGCGTGTCGCCGATACCCTCGTGGAAGCCATCATTCGCGCCCTGCTGAAAGAGCATCGGCAGCTTGTAGTACCGCTGGAAGTAATAGTTGTGCCCGAGCTCGTGGTGGATCGTGATGAGGTCCTCTTCGGTCGGCTCGATGCACATCTTGATGCGCAGATCGTTCTGCCACGTGACGTCCCACGCACTGGCGTGACACACCACTTCGCGATCCTTGGGCCGCGTGAAGAGCGACCGCTTCCAGAACGAGTCAGGCAACGGGTCGAGACCGAGGGAAGTGAAGAACTTCTCCCCGAGCTTGACCATGTCGGTGGGACTCACCTTCTTGGCCTTCAGGTTCTTCGACACGTCGAGCGACGGCTGGCCCTTGTATGGCTCGAGCACGTCGTAAACGTTGACCCAATCTTGCGCCCACATGTTGCCCAAGAGGTGAGCCGGAATCGGCGCCTTGTCTCTGACTTTGTCTTTGCCGTAGGCCTTCTGAAGCTTGCCTCGCGTATAGCAGTGCAGTTCATCGTAAAGTGGCTTTACTTCTTTCCAAAGGCGGTCGATGTCGGCCTCAAAGGCCTCTGGCGGCATGTCGTAGCCCGACTTCCACAGGGCGCCCATGTCCGCGAAGCCGATCTCTTTTGCGCCCTTGTTACCGAGTTCCACGTAGCGCGCGAAGCGTTCGCGCATGGGCGGTGAGATGCTGTGCCAGCCCTTCCAGGCATCGAGCAACTCGTCGTAGTTGCGGCTCTTCGAGAGCGTTGTGCTGAGCTCGGCGAGCGTGAAGCACTTGTTGCCCTTGGGGCAGTACTTGCCCTTGCCGTAGGTGCTGCCCATCCACGTGGTCGCGGCCGCAAGCTCATTGCGTTCGGCCTCGTTCGACGGCGCAGGAACCACTTGGGCGATCTTCAGTAAATGCAGTTGACGAGCCACTTCTGGCCTCAGCTGGCTTGCAAGCGCGTCGAAGCGAACGGCCTCTTTGATCGCTCGCGTCATGTACTCGGAGGTTGCCACCTCACCCGCAGCGGAGAGAGACTCGGTATCGTCGGTGATGAAGTTCGCGTTGACCCACGACGCCTGGTCACGCGCGACCCAGAGCCGGCGGAGGTCACCGTCCACCTGCTTGACGAACCCGTCGGCCGTCGGATCCGACGTGTAGATCACCCCAAACTTGTCACTTGGAGGAAGAGCGCGCTGAGAACCGCCTGCTTCGGGCGGGCAAACACCGGCGTTTCCGCATGCAGCAGATGCCAACAGCGTCGAGCCAAAACCGAGGACCGAAAGAGAAAGGGCGCGTTTCACAAAACGTGTCTTACCTCTGCTTTCCTTGACAGGGGAGGACAATTCGGCGACCGATTTGCCCCCGATGGCTTCGATCCCTCCCGCCACCTCGTTCCCCAAAGAGCACATCAAGGTCCTCTTGCTCGAAAACGTCCACGCTTCGGCGGCAGAGGCATTTCGTCACGACGGTTTCCAAGTTGAAGCGCTCACCACGGCGCTGCGCGAAGACGAGCTCAAGAGGAAGATTCAAGACGTCCACATCTTGGGCATCCGCAGCAAGACCCAGGTGACCGATGCGGCACTGGCAGAGGGCAAGCGCCTACTCACACTCGGATGCTTCTGCATCGGCACCAATCAGGTCGACCTCGCGTCAGCCAATCGCCACGGCGTTCCGGTTTTTAACGCGCCGTTTTCCAATACCCGCAGCGTTGCCGAACTCGTCATCGCAGAAGTCATCGCGCTTTCTCGTCAACTTGGTGATCGCTCCCGCGAAGTCCATGAAGGTAAGTGGCGCAAGGTTGCGACGGGCTGCAACGAGGTACGCGGCAAGACGCTCGGCATCGTCGGCTACGGGCACATTGGCCCGCAGGTCGGCGTGCTTGCCGAATCGATGGGCATGCGCGTCGCGTTCTTCGACATCGGGACAAAGCTACCGATGGGCAACAACGGTTCGCGTCGATCACTCGCGGAGATCCTCGAAGAGAGTGACTTCGTCACCCTGCACGTTCCCGAGACGCCCCAGACCAAGAACATGATCGGCAAGGCCGAGCTTGCGCGCATGAAGCCAGGCAGTTACCTCATCAACCTCAGCCGCGGCACGGTCGTCGACATCGACGCGCTCGCAGACGCGCTCAGGACCGGGCACCTCGCTGGCGCGGCGGTCGACGTCTTTCCCGAGGAGCCCGAAAGTAATGGTGACGGTTTCAAGTCACCGCTTCAGGGCCTGCCGAATGTGATTTTAACGCCCCACATCGGAGGGTCAACCAGCGAGGCTCAAGCGTCGATTGGTAGCGAAGTGTCAACTTCGTTAATCAAATTCGTGAACAGCGGAGCGACCACTGGCGCGGTGAATTTTCCGCAAATGGAGCTCGTGCAGGGCTCCGGTGCGCATCGCATCCTGAACGTGCACCGGAACGTCCCTGGCGTACTTCGCGACATCAACCGCATCGTGAGCGAAGTCGGCGCAAACATCCGTGCGCAAATGCTGGCGACCGACGCGCACATTGGGTACCTCATCATGGACCTCGACTCTGACGTGTCCGAAGTCGTGCGGCGGGACGTCGCGGCACTCAGCACCAACATTCGCACGCGAATTTTGTATTGATTACGGCACCGCCTTCGCTAGGCGTCGCTCGACGATGTTGCCCGCGTCGAAAACCCATATCTCATCGGCCAGACTAGTCACGAGCGGCATGTCGTGCGTGACACACAGCATCGTCAGACCCTGGCGCGCGACGTCGCGCAGTACCTCGCGCACCTCCTCACGCATCTCGGGGTCAAGCGCGCTCGTCGGTTCGTCAAGAAGAAGGACTTTCACGTCGATGGCAAGCGCTCGCGCGATTGCCACGCGTTGCTTCTGGCCACCCGACAGTTGTGCAGGGCGCGCGCCTTCGCGACCTCCGAGGCCCACGAGGTCGAGAAGCTCGCGTCCGCGCTTGTCTGCGGCTGCTTGCGGAAGCAATCGAACGCGCACCGGTGCGAGTGTGATGTTCTCGAGCACCGTCAGATGTGGAAAGAGGTGAAACTCCTGAAACACAAAGCCCACTTCTTGCCGCACGCGACGCAGTGTCGGCCGATCTTCTTTGGCCGAGATGTCACACCCCGCGACATGAATGGCGCCCGAGTCGATTTGTTCGAGGCCGTTGATACACCGCAGGAGCGTGGTCTTCCCGCAGCCCGATGGACCGATGAGGCACGCGATTTTGCCTCGGTCGAGCGTGGCCGAGACGCCGGCCAAAACGTTGGCTCCGTCAAAGGCCTTAACGACCTGCCTGAGCTGGATCATGGTGCAACCTCCTTTCCAAGCGACGCGCAAACGCCGCCAGCGGATAGCTCATCGAGAAATAGAGCGCTGCGCATGCAAGGCCTGGAACGAGCCAACTGCGCACTTCGACCGCAGCGATGGTCATGCGCTTGGTGAGCTCGACGACCGTGATCACGCTGACGAGCGACGAGTCTTTCAGCAGGGCGACGAAGTCATTGGTCACCGCCGGCAGGGCCGTGCGAAGCGCTTGCGGAAAGAGCACAAAGCGAATTGTCTGCGATCTTGACAATCCGAGCGCGGCAGCCGCTTCGCTTTGGCCACGCGAAATCGACAGGAGCGCGCCGCGGTGGACCTCGGCTTCGTACGCCGCGTAGTTGAGGCCGAGCCCGAGGACTGCAGCAACGAAGGCGTCGAGTTTCACAAGGGGCGCCAGGCCGTAATAGAGGACGTACAGCTGCAGGAGCACCGGCGTGCCGCGAAAGAGCTCGATGTACGCACCGGCAAGAAACTTACCTATCTTGCCGCTGTAGAGACGCATGAGCGCGAGGGCCATGCCGAGAGGGGAGGCGAGCGTGAACGCGAGGACGGAAAGCGCGAGGGTGATGCCCGCACCTTTGAGGAACATGGTGAGCTGGCCAAGGTCGAACTGGCGGTCCTCGGCCAGGGCCAGGGCTGGGGCCAGGGCTGGGGCTGCCTGGCGGCTGTCCCATAACTTCCATCGCTCCAGAATGGATCGCAGGGTGCCGTCGCCTTGCATGTCCGTGAGCGCATCGTTCAGCGCCACGAGCAATGTTTCGTCGGACTTGCGGAGGCCCATCACGTAGGTGCCCCGCATCACGTCGTCGGGCAAACAGGTAAGTCCCTTGACGTTACATCCGTAGCGCTGCGCGATGATGTGATCGAGGAGCACTGCCTCGGTGCGACCCGCCACCAGGTCCGCGTAGGGCTCTTGCTGGCCCTCGTAGAGCGCCACTTCAAGGGGCATCTTCTTCAGAAGAGAGTGCGCGACCGTTTGATTGAGCGTGCCGACTTTTTGGCCCTTGAGCGCCTCAATTGAACGGTAACCGCTGTTGTTGCGAATTGTGATGGTCAGGCCATAGACGAAGTAGGGGCTGCTCACGGCGATGCGGGCGCGGCGGTCGGGGGTGTCTTCGAGGCCGCTGAGAATCACGTCGAAGTCGCCGCGTTCGAGTGACGGTACGAGCGTGGACCAGTCGTGCTGGGAGAACTTTGCGACCACGCCGAGGCGCTTCGCGAGGGCGTCGGCAATCTCGACCTCGAAGCCGATGAGCTCTGCGTGGTTCTTTGGGTTTTCGAAGACGTAGGGTTCGCCGCCCTGCAAATCTCCGCCCCAAGTGAGCGTGCCTGCGCTCTTCACTTCCGCGAGGGAACGCGCGGATGCGGGCGCGGCGAGGGTGAGACATGCGGCCAGGAGTGCGGGGAGTGCCAGGCGGGCGAGGGCCCCGAGCCACCGCTCAGACATTGCCGAGCATCATGTCGAGAAAGGGGCCCGGCCCGATCAGCGACGTGCCGCCATCGATCAAGAGTGAGCTTCCCGTGACATACGCTCCGGCTGGTGAAACGAGAAACAGGACCGCGCTCGCGACCTCGTCGATGTTGCCGTAACGATTGAGTGGCACACGTTTCTTGAGCATCTCTTCGGCACCGCCAGGAGCGAGGCGCGACATGCCTTCGGTACCTTCAATGGGTCCCGGCGCAACGGTGTTGACGCGGATCTTTGAGCCCGCCCATTCGAGAGCGAGATCACGCGTGAGCTTCTCGATGCCCGCCTTTGCCGCGCCCGCATGACACTGAAGCGGCGTGGGTACCGTTGCCTGGGTGGCTGTGATGCTGACGATGCACCCGCCTTGCTTCGACAAATGTGCGAACGATGCGCGGCACGCGTTGAAGGTTCCGCAAAGGTCAATATCGATGACCGTTCGAAAGCCGTTCGCACTGAGTCCGGCTGCGGGCGCGAGGAAGTTGCCGGCCGCACTGTTAATCAAAACGTGCAGGCCGCCGAACTCGTTCGTCACCGATGTG
>CAMBEV010000032.1 GCA_945865595.1 Nannocystis exedens
GTCGCGCAAACCAAACATTCGTCGAATCTGTGAACACCACCGTGACGGCCGACAGGCCCGCGCGCGAGATGCTTCGAATCTCGGTATTCCCTGGCACGCCGTTGAGTCCGTTCTCGATCGGGCGCGTGATCGTCCGCTCGACCTCCACCGGTGAAAGCCCAGGAGCCGTCGTCAACACCGACACCTGGATCGTGGAGACGTCGGGGAGGGCGTCCACGGGAAGTGTTGCGGCTGCCCAACCGCCAGCCGCCAAAACGACGACCAAGACTGTCAGCACGAATCGGCGAAGACGAATGGATACTTCAACTATCTTAGCAAACATGGTTACCTGAACAGCTCGCTTTTCAGGGCGAAGACCCCCTCGGAGACGACCCGCTGCCCAACCGTCAAACCTTCGGTGATTTCCTGGCGGTCACCATCGCTTCGCCCAAGTTTGACTTCCACAATGGAGACTTGAGTCTCGCGCTCGGCAACGAATACGGTGGGCCTTCCGTCGACGTAGGTCACGGCGCCGACAGGAATCGTCGTGACGACACGCGACAGCGCAGTCGGACGGATGTGCGCGACAACCGACTGCCCCGGGCGGAGTTGACGACTCTGATTGTCAACCTTGACCCGCACTATCGCGCTACGCGCATCGGGGTCGATCACATCACCGACGTACGCTACCTTCCCGGCGATCTTGCCGAACGCGCCCCCGGTCGGCGTGATCTCTGCGATGTCATCAGGTCGAATCGAGCCAATTTCACTTTCGAATACGGCAAGCTCAATCCACACCTGATCGAGATTCGCAACTCGAAATGCGATCAAGTCCGACTCGACCGATTGGCCGGAAGCGATGGACCGCTTGACAATCGTGCCAGCCATCGGCGCGCGCACGTAATACGTCCCGAAGCCTCCGGCGCCGGGTCCACCGATCGCTGCGAGATGTTGGCTTGCCGCAGTGAGCATGGCGCGTTGCTCGGTGAGTTCAGCGCGCGCGCGTTCCTCCTCGCGCGCCGTCGTTAGGCTCGAAGCCAGCAGGTCTGCCTCGCGTTTCGCGTTGCGTTCGGCGGCGCTCTTCTTTGCCGCAACGACCGCGACTTGCGCGTGGGCGTGACTGAGCTCGGCGCTCTGGATCTCGGCAAGGGCATCGCCCTTGTTCACCTTGTCTCCCTCAACCTTCATCACCTTTGTGACGAAGCCGCGGATGCGCGTCCCTGCGGCCGCAACGTGTTTCGAGTCGAACGTCACCGTTCCCACGACCTGTACGGAAGGGGTCAATGCGGTACGTTCCACTTCCGTAGTCTTCACCCCGGCGCGCGTGGCAAAGGCGGCAGAGAAGACGACTGATCGCCCCTCGAGTCTGGGTACGTCTCGCTGAGCCACCGCCTGCGCGTTGACCGGCGCCCGGTGGCGCACGAACGTCCACATTCCGGCGGCAAGAGCGACGGCCGAACTGGCGGCGACCGCGACGAGCACCCATCGCATGCGACTCGTCCTTATTCGTTCCATCGTTACGAACCTGTCATCTGAACGCCTCATGGCAGTTCGCCTCTTAGAGCAGCGAGTTCGCCATAAGCGCGAAAGCCTACTCCGACGAGGTCGAGTCGACGGGCGCGGGAGGATGCAAGATCACGCCTTGCGAGCCACACTTTCAGCACCTCGGCCTTTCCCGCCTTCCACGACTGCATCGCGGCGTCGACAACGCGAATGGCAGCCGGAATAGAATTTGCGTCGATCGCTTTCAACGCGTCATTCGCAACTCGCATCATCTCATATAGGCTCCGCGCGCGCGATTCGAGGGCTTGCTCAGCCGTCTGCCTTACGTCCAACGTACGCGTGCGTTCGGCCTCGGCCCTAGCGATTGGGCCTTGGTTTCGCTGCAAGAGCGGAAACGTCCACGAAACGCCGCCTCCGTACCGCGCTTCGCCCGTGTCGCCCCTTCCGAGCGATACGATAAAGTTAACCGGTACGCTGCGCTCCGCAGCCGCGCGTTCTTTGTTCGCGCTCCAATATTCAGCTTCGGTCATGAGAGAGGCGACGAGCGGTGAGCGACGTGCCAGATCGCCTGCTTGGCCGTCCGTGAAGGGAATCCGTAATGGGGGAAGCTGCAAGCTGGCAATCGGCGGAGGCAGCTCGATCGTGGGCACGCCCATTAAGATGGCAAGTCGCGAGCGGGCAGAAACGAGCTCCACTTCGATTTCCATTCGTTGTTGTACCCACCGCCCAAGTTCGGCTTCTGCGCTGCTCTTTTCGTAGAGGGTCGCATCTTGCGCTGCGAGCTTGCCCGTGAAGTACTGGAGCTCGGCGCGAGAGTGGTCCTCTTGCTCCTTGGCTTGCTCGAGCCTTGCCGCGAGGACCATGAGATCCCCGTACGCGACGACGCACTCGCCTAAGATGCGTGCGCGAGCCTCAGTTAAGTTTCTTGACCGAAGTTTGACAAGCTGCTCGGCCTCCGCAATGCGTGCACCGCGTTGACCAGCAAGCTCGATCGGAAGCCAGAAGTTCGCCTGGACCTGCAGGTCCTTGGTGTACTTGCCCGTGTCGCTGAACATTTCGACGTACGGATTCTGAACCGCGGACATGCGTGCCCCGGCGACCGACGCTTGCGCTGCTGCTACCTGTCCGCGTGCCTCGGCGAGAGCGGGCGCGCGCGCTTGTGCACGACGCGCGACCTCATCGAGTGACGGCCACGCCGCGAAGCTAAAGTGGGTCGTAACAGCTGTGGTTACAAATGCCGCGAGGACTGGTTTCAATGGACGCATCGTGCCACCGTCGAGAGACAGCCCCTAGGGTCGCAGGTTCGCGCGCATTGGGCTCAATTTCAGCTAAGGCTGACGGGATCGTAACGCGTCCAGCACGCTGCCACACTCGCGTATAGTGATCGCCACGTTGGCGCGCACTTCAATAAGAGAAACCAAGTTGTCGTCGTGCCCGGTGCCTTCGTTGCTGGTGATCGGCGGTCTCGATCCGGGCGGTGGCGCAGGGATTCTCGCCGATGCACGCGCAGCGAAGATTGCAGGCGCGTATGCGTGCGCATGCGTGTCGCTTTTGACCGTGCAGTCCACGGCGGGCCTCGTGCGCGCCGTCCCCGTAGATAGCGAGGTGCTCGCGGCGAGTTTGAGAGAAGTGCTCGCGCACCAGTGCATTGACGCAATGAAAGTGGGTGCTCTGGGATCGGCTGCGCAGGTGCGTGCCGTGGTTTCGGTCCTCCGCGAGTACCCCACGATTCCCGTTGTGGTGGACACGCCGCGCAAGCCGTCACGGGGGCGCGCTGCACTTATTGATGCGAGAGGATTTCGAGCGCTGGTCGAGTGTCTATTGCCTATGTCAACCATCTTGACTGTCAACACGGACGAAGCCGGTTGGGTGCTCGGGCGCGAGGTGCACTCGCTCGCGGACGCGCGCGCTGCAGCGTTGGAGCTTGCGCAACGGGGACCTCGTGGGGTTGTCGTGAAAGGTGGTCATCTCGAAGGAAACGCAACCGACGTGGTGGCATTTGGCGCGCGAGTGACCGACCTCGTCGACGGTCGGGCCGACGTCGGGCCGCTTCACGGAACGGGCTGCACGTTCGCGTCGCTCATCGCGGGGAGGCTCGCAGTGAATCACGTGGCCGTGGGTGAGATTGATGCGCAGCTCGACGCGATCAAGTGGGCCAAGACCACGATGAGGCGGTTGATTCGGCAGCCACTCGCCGTCGGGGGCCCTGCGCGAGTCCTCGGGTAGCACAAACTTGGCCCCGCAAGTTTGCGCCTGGTAGCGCACAGAGGATGTCACGTTTCGATGGTCCATCCTCGTTTCGGCCGGCGCTCCGCGCGGGCGCGCGATTCTCTCGCGAGGCGAAGGACCGACCGATTCTGACGTTCGAGTCGGTTTACAAGTCCTACCGCTCAGGGTCACCGGTCCTCCGTGGCGTGCATCTCACGATCGAGCGCGGCGAGTTCGTGTTTGTTACGGGGTCGAGCGGCGCGGGCAAATCGACATTGCTAAGGTTACTTTACCGTTCTGAAACGGTCGACGATGGTCGCATTCTGTTTCTCGGCAAGGACATCGCGCGCCTGAAAGACGACGCGATCCCGTTCCTTCGGCGAAACATTGGCGTCGTGTTTCAGGACTTCAAGCTGGTCCCCGCTTGGAGCGTTTACGAAAATGTTGCCGTCGCGCTCGAGGTGCTTGGGCTGCCTGCACGCCTCATTCGCACGCGCGTCGGCGAAGCGCTCGAACGGGTCGGGCTTGCGGGCCGCGGCAACGATTTGGCAGGTGTGCTGAGCGGTGGTGAGCAGCAGCGCGTCGCGACCGCACGCGCGATTGTCGGTGAGCCTGCGCTGATCCTGGCTGACGAGCCGACAGGCAATCTCGATCCGCAGCTGGCCATCGACATCCTGGGCCTGTTCGAGGAAGTTCACGAGGCGGGCACGACCGTGGTGTTCGCGACACATGATCGCACGCTCCTTGAGGTCCGACCTCGACGCGTGGTCGTGCTCGATGAAGGTAAGGCTCTTGACGTTCCTCAGGGCATTACGATCGAAAGCGACGATCATTATCGGCTCCCCAATTAACGTGGCACGTGGAGGTAAGTGATGTGGAGGCAACGATGATTTCGCTCTCGACGGCCCTGCGCGCTCGTCGCGGCATGATGCGCGAGTGGCGTCTGCATGCGCTGAGCATTTTTTCACTCGCCGTTGCCTTTGTGTGTCTCGGCGCCTCGCTGCTGGTCGTCACCAACCTGCGCGCCCTCGAAGATCGCTGGGCGCACGCGGGTCGTGCGTCGGTCTACCTGAAGGACAATGCCTCGGCCGAGGACATCGAGTCCGTTAAGCAAGCGCTGCTGAAGGTGAGTGGTGTCAAGCAAGTACGCTACGTGTCAGGTCAGCAAGCGCGACTCGACTTCGGAGCGAATCAGCAAGAGCGCGCGAGCTCGCTTGCTGCGCTCCCGGCGGAGGCCTTCCCCTCGACGCTCGAAGTCGATGTCGTCCCTGAGATGACGGACACCGAGCTCTCCGACATGGCTGCGAAGCTTCAGAAGGTGCCAAGTGTCGAGGACGTCGAGACGTACCGCGCCTGGACTGAACGCTTGAGTCGTCTGATTTCGGGTGGCGTTGCAGCGTCGGCGCTTCTTGCGCTCGTCGTGCTCGGAGCGGTGCTTGCGGTCGTGGGCTCTACGATTCGCCTCGCGCTGCAGCGTCGGCGCACCGAAGTTGAAGTACTGAAGCTTGTCGGGGCGACGGATGGCTTCGTCAAGGGACCTTACATTCTCGAAGGAAGTGTCCAGGGGGCTATGGGCGCCGTCGGTGCCACCGGATTGCTTGCCGCGCTCTTCACGATCGTACGAGGTCGGCTGGACGGCGAATTTGTGACACTCCTTGGCCTGCAGCCGCAGTTTCTGCCCTGGTACGCGGTGGTCGGCCTTGTGTGCTCAGGCGCACTGCTTGGAGCGTTTGCCGCAATGGGAAGCCTCCGCAAGTTGGTGCTCGTGTGATGCGACGATCGCTCCTCGGCACCGGGTTGTTCGTGCTTGCGCTCGGGCTGGGACTGGGACTGGGGCAGGGACACGCCGCGCCCGGCGATGGGGTGGCGACGCCTTCAGGTTCTCCCTCGTTTGCACTTGCCGCGCTTGATCGAAAAGTCGCCGACATCGATGCCGAAGAGCAATCGGCAAAAAAAGAACTTGATAGGTTACAAATAGAGGTTGGGGAGACGCAATCTCGCGTGACCAAGCGAGGTCGGGCGTACGTGAGACTGACGCGCGCGGGGTTGCTGCCCGTGGGGTCGGGCTTCGATGGCTTTGTGCGCCACGCGATGCAGGTCGAACTCGTTCGCCACGCGCTCGTGCGTGACCTCGAGTCGCAGGCGCACTTGCGAACGCGGTCGGCAGATCTCGCCAAGGTGCTTGAACGTGCAAGCAAGGAACGCACATCCCTTGCGGCCCAGCGCACCTCAACAGACGCGGCGCAGATTGCGATGGACGACGAGTCGCGACAACAAGAAGCGTTCGACCAAGCGTTCGAATCGCCAAGCGATAGCAAGGAATACGTCGCGGTCTATGGCGGACAAGCGGGTCCAAGCGAACCCGCCGGTGGTGGTTTTGCCGCAGCAAAAGGTCGCCTGCTTTTTCCGCTCGTGGGTCGCGCCGAAGTGCGCAGCGCGCGTCGTGAAGGCGCCGATGGTCCGGGTCTCGAAGTGCGTGCGCCGATGGGGTCCGTGGTGCGCGCCGTCTACGGCGGTCGTGTGGCGTTTGCCGATCGCTATGGGCCGTACGGCCGCATCGTGATTCTCGACCACGGCGACCACTACTACACCGTCAGCGGGAACCTCGCGGCGATCGATGTACGCGTCGGACAAGAGGTTCCTTCTGGCGATCGCGTGGGCACCGTCGGCGACGAAGGCCAGGGACCGATGCTGTACTTCGAGGTTCGCTTTCGATCGCACACAGTCCCCCCAGGCCCGTGGCTTGGGCTGTTTCAGTAGTTGACAATCAAGCGCGTTGACTAGCCGCGCTGCTTCGCCACTACGGCGAGCACTTCTTCGTCGGTCAGGATGTGCGTCGTTGCCTTCGCCGATGTCAAGATCGCCGCGACGAGCTGTTCGTCGGGTTCGATACCGCGCTGCTTGAGCCAGAAATTTACATTCGATGCGCCACTCATGAAGCCGATGCAGATCTCTTGTTGGCGACCGAACATGCCGGCAGGCACGCCGCTGTAGATGCGGTCGGCGAGGTAGTGATCGCCCTTTTGCATTGCCTTAATAATCGCCGATGCGTGCACACCCGTTGCCGTGCGAAATGCGTCTCGTCCGACGAGCGGATAGTTGATAGGCACTTGCCAACCGACGGCCTTTGCCGCGGTCTCGCAGTACGAGAGGAGCTTCGTGAGATCGCGTTCTTCGGGCAACTGCCCGAGCAGCCGCAGGTTGAGAAGAATTAGTTCCATCGCGGCGTTGCCCACGCGTTCGCCGATGCCGAGTGCGGTGCCGTGGATGCGATCGGCACCAAACTCGAGCGCCCAAAGCGCGTTCTCGAGAGCGAGCCCGCGATCATTGTGACCATGCCAGTCGATCCCGACGTTGACACCGGTGCCCGCGATGACGTTGCGTGTGAATTGGATCAAGTTCTCAACACCGTCCGGCGTCGCGTGACCGACGGTGTCCGAAAGGCACAGACGCGTCGCGCCGTGATCGATGGCGGCGCGAAACAGTGTGGTCAGTACGTCAGGCCGTGAACGCGTGGTGTCCTCGGTGACGTAGCAAACCGAGAGGCCAGCTTTGACGGCGACGTCGATCGCCTCGGTGCTGCGCTTGGCAATCAGGCCGACATCCCATTCTTCAGCATATTGACGAATGGGACTCGAGCCGATGAATGCATAGACCTCGATCGGAATGCCCGCGCGTTGCGAAAGTTCGACCATCGGCGTGATATCACCCACAACGGTGCGGCCCGCACACGCGATGCGAATCTTCATCTTGCAACGATCGACTTCCTGGCAGATGCGCAGCACGTCGTCGAACGCGCGCTGCGAGCTGCCGGGCAGTCCGACGTCGGCCTCATCTATCCCGAGGTCCTCCATCAAATGGATCAACTCGAGTTTCGATTCGATGCCAGGGTCTAAGACCGACGGGTTTTGTAACCCATCGCGTAATGTTTCATCAAAGAGGGTAAATTCGCGGGGCATCACTCGGCCCTTTCGATTCACCTCATTCCAGTCGAAGATGAACTCGCCTGCTCGTGCCGCACTCTTCGTTGGCTGCGCCATAGCTCTATTATAGCCCTCCGTTTCGGGAGACATCATGCTGACTGCTTCGTCCCTTCGAGATGTTCAATTGCAGGTTGTCCTGCCGGGCACGCGCGCGAGCTTTCGGCGTCGCGCAATTGACGCACTGCGTTCCGTGGTGCCAGCGCCGGGCGGGTTTTTCTTCTTTGGAAAAGAAGACTCGCGTGCGTACGCCGAGGGCACGCGGTTGGTAGACGGTACGCCGAGGCCTTCGAAAGCTGCGGGTGGCGTCTTGCTTTCGAGCGCGTTCGGCTACGATCTCAAGAGCGTGGTGAGCACGTCGCGACGCGCATACGCCGATGCCGAACTCTATCCGCAGGCCGAGCGACTTGGCCTCAGCTACTACCGTGACCACTCGCTTGCCGATGGCTTCACGCACGCCGCACTTCTGTTTTTGCACGAAGGCGGAATCCTCTTCGGCCTCGCTGGGCTCGAGCGTCGAACAAGTGAACCTGACTTTTCGGTCGAAGAGTTACAGACGCTCGAAGGTCTCGCGCCATTCATTGTTGCGGGCGCGCGGTCACACCTTCAATACGACGAGCTCGCAAAAGAGGCCGCGGCGCTTCGGGCGCTCAGCCGCGGGCAGGGCGCGTTGGTCGTCATCGATCGCGACAAGAAAAAAGTTGTCTGGGCCGCCGATCGTGAAAACGGTATCGACTGGGATCAAGACATCGTTCCGATCGGCGATCTCCTGACAACGGCGGCCGAAGATTCACTCGCCGCACGCGCGCGCGGGGAGGCGCTGCCGACACCGCCACGCCTACCCCTTGGAACTGTAACCGGCGTTGCGAAAATTGACGGAGACCCTGTTTTTGGGGCTGCTCGCTGCGCGGTCATTCGCGTCGAGCATCCACAGCTGCAGAAACCGCAGGCCATGGACGGCCTGTCGCGTCGCGAACGCGAAATCGCGCGCTTGCTCGTCGCGGGCTACAGCGGTGTCAACGTTGCGGCGATTTCGGGACTCAGTGAGAACACCGTGCGCACCTACGTTCGAAGGTTGTACGCAAAGTTGGGCGTAGCCAATCGCGCCGACCTCGTGCGGAACCTGATCGCGCCCGAGCCAACATCGGTGCATCCACCCTCAGTCCTCAGGCCTCCGCCGGACTCATCGCTCGCGCTTGGCGACGACACGTTGGATTGACTATTTCCAATGGCCACAGTCACGCTGCGACCGCTCACGCCCGACGACGTCGACCACGTCATGACGTGGGTCAACGATCACGACGTGATGGCCTACTTCGCCAATCGGCAGAGCAACATCTCGCGTGAAGACGAGCTCGCTTATCTCACGGCGTTGGTCGCCTCAAAGAACGATCGCGCATATTCGATCTTTGCGGGTGACGAATACGTCGGCCAGTGCAGCGTCAACCAAATTTACTGGCCGGCCAAGAACGGCCGCCTCTTTGTGGTCATCAATAAGAATTCCCAGGGCAAGGCGTATGGCCCAGAAGCCGTGCGGCAGCTGCTTACGATCGCGTGGAGTGAGCTCGGTCTCCACAAAGTTTGGCTCATTGTGCGACGCGAGAACCGCGTGGCCCAGGCGATGTACCTCAAACTCGGCTTCGACTTCGAGGGTGTACTCGCCGACGAGTACTGCGTGGAGGGCCGCTACTTCGACATGGTGCGCATGTCGATCGTTCATTAAGTGGGCGCGCCATACAGCTTTTCGGCGATCGCAAAAGTTTCGCCCTCGAGCTGCTGGTACGCCTCGCGAATCGAGACGATGTCACCGCGGTTTTCAAGCAGGTTACGGAGCTCCGCGGCAGCTGCGACGGTTCGTTCGATTGCCGCCTCATCGACAAGATTTTTGTAGCTCTCAATGGCTTGTTCGGTGGTGTACAGCAGCGTCGCAGCTTGGTTTTTAAGTTCGGCCATCTCGGAACGAAGCGCGTCTGCGAACTGGAAACGAGTAGCTTCGTCGACGAGGCGATCGACTTCTTCTTGGTTGAGTCCGCTACTCGGCACGACCTTCGTCGTTTGTGCTTTGCTCGTCGCCGCATCTCTCGCTTCAACGCTGGCCACACCGTTCGCATCGATCTTGAAGGTGACCAAGATCTTGGGAACGCCCCGCGGCGCGGGAGGGAGGCCCGTCAATTCGAAGCGGGCCAGACTTCGGTTGTCAGCCGCCATTCGACGTTCGCCTTGGAGCACATGCACAGGCACAAAAGGCTGGTTGTCGATGCTGGTCGTAAACTCCATTGACCGTTCTGTTGGAATGGTCGTGTTGCGAGGAATGATCGTCGTAAAGACGCCTCCGCCGGTTTCAACGCCGAGCGAAAGCGGCGTCACGTCGAGCAGCAGCACCTCGACATCGTTGCCCGTGAGGGCGGCGGCTTGGAGTGCCGCTCCGGCGGCGACGACTTCGTCAGGATTGACACCCCTATGCGGGTCCCGATGGAAGAACTCCTTGACCGCTTTCTGAACGGCGGGCATCCGCGTCATGCCACCAACGAGAAGGACGTTGCTAATGTCGTCGATGGTGACCTTCGCGTCGTCGAGCGCTTTGCGACAAGGCTCGAGCGTGCGCTCGATGAGATCGCTCGTCAGCAGCTCAAGCTCCGTGCGCGTGAACGTCCGCACGATGTGCAGCGGCTCGTTTGTCGCATTCGTTGCCAAAAACGGCAGGTTGAACTCGGTTTCGAGCGCGGACGAGAGTTCGTGTTTTGCCTTCTCGGAGGCTTCCCGAATGCGCTGCAGCGCCATCCGGTCTTTGCGCAGGTTGATTTTGTGGGCCTCCTCAAATTCGTCAACCAACTTTTCGATCAACCGTGCGTCGAAGTCTTCGCCGCCGAGGTGCGTATCGCCGTTGGTGGCCTTGACGCTGAATACGCCGTTTGAGATCTCGAGAATCGAGATGTCGAACGTACCGCCCCCAAGGTCATAGACCGCAACGAGCTCTTGGCCCTTCATGTCGAGGCCGTAGGCGAGTGCCGCCGACGTCGGCTCGTTGATGATGCGCTTGACGTCGAGCCCGGCGATGCGTCCCGCATCTTTCGTTGCCTGGCGTTGCGCGTCGTCGAAGTACGCCGGAACAGTGATCACCGCCGCGGTCACGGGCTCGCCAAGGTAGGCCTCGGCAATGTCGCGCATCTTTTGTAACACGATCGCGCTTATTTCAGGCGGCGAGTAATCGCGCCCTCCGGCACTCACCCAGGCGTCGCCGTTGGAAGCCTCGAAAATACGGTGCGAGGCGTTGCTGGCGTGATTGGTCACCTCAGGTGATTTGAACTTCGCCCCCATGAGGCGCTTGACTGCGTAGACGGTGTTCGTCGCGTTGGTGACCGACTGTCGCTTGGCGGATTGCCCGACGAGTCTCTCGCCGCTCGCCGTGAACCCGACCACTGACGGCGTGGTTCGGGCGCCTTCTTGATTGGGAATGATGCGCGCATCGATTTTGCCCGATGCGTTCGTTTCAACCACCGCGACGCAGGAGTTGGTCGTACCGAGATCGATGCCAATGACCTTACCACTCACGCTCAAACGGCAGCTCCTAGCCCCTAGGCGTTGACTCAGCTCGGCAAGGGCTTGGCCACAACCACCATGGCTGCCCGCACCAACCGTTCGCCCTGAAGGTATCCCGGATGCACTTCGGCGACTACCGTTCCGGGCGCGTGCTCCGCGGTCTCGAGTTGCTGGATGGCTTCGTGCACGAGCGGGTTGAACGGTTGACCGATCGTCACGATGCGCTGGATACCAATGCGCCCGAGCGCATCGGCAAACTGGCGCAGCACCATGCTTAGGCCCTCAGCGACGGCCTTGATGTCCGTGGCTTGCTGCGAGCTTTGCAGCGCGCGTTCGAGGTTGTCAAAGACGGGAAGAAACTCACGGAGCGATTCGGTCTGCCCGGCCTTGCGTGCATCGTCGATGTCGCGCCTCGCGCGCTTGCGGAAGTTATCGAAATCGGCGGCCGTGCGCATCCACAGGTCTTTGTATTTCGCCGCGTTTGCGATCGCGATCGCCAATGGATCGACGACTTCAACGACAGCCTCGGCGCCAGTCTCAGCGAGAGGCTCAGCGAGAGGCTCAGCGAGAGGCTCAGCGAGAAGCTCAAGGCCCGCGCGCTCCTCGTCCGAAGCAGGAGACTCCGCAGACTCGACACCGTTTTCGTTTTCGGCTGACATGACCGGGCGACTATAGACACCCCCACGGCAGGTTCAAGAGCGATCGGCTTAGTTCTTCTTGCTGTGTGTGAGTACTTGGTTAATGCACTTGCCTACTGTGTCGCACGGCTGTCGAAGGCACGTGTCCACATCGTCGCGCTCCGGTGTGTGCAGGAACAGGTAGCGCGCGCATTCGGCATCCTGAATCTTCGCACCGCATTCGGCTCGCTTGTGGACGCATTTTTGGTACATCGGGTCAGATTCGTAATTATGTTTGAGCGATTTTGCGGCCTTGTGCGCACAGGCGCCACCCGGTTCCCAACAGGTTGCGGTCTCGAGGCAAGCAGCCTCCTTCGCGAGGAAATCGTGGCGGACGTACCAATTGTGGTCGTGGCACGCGTCGAGGCAGTTTTTGGGCGCGTATCCGCATTGCGCCTCTAGTTTGCAAGCCGCGGCACATTGACGATCGTGAACGTCCGGAGGTGTCAGCGCGTTCTCGTGTGCGTGTGCGCCGCCCCCTACACCCACCTCGATCGGGCTGGGGGTTGCGACGGGGACCAAGTTCGATCCACCGGAGCTGGCGGTCGATCCAGAGCTCGATGCACCGGAGCTCCCCGCGGCGGAGCTCCCCGAACCCGAACCGCCAGTGGAGCTTGTGCCCGGGGCTGCAGCTCGGCCATGTCGCCCCGGTCGAGCGTCTACGCGCCCCCAGTCATCGGCCGCCTGATCGCCTGGCTCGACGGAAGCACCACCCGAAATCTCCACCTCACCTCTGCCGCTGCATCCGGTGAGGAACTGCACTGTCGCCGACATTGTAACCAGGAGCAGGAAGTTTCTCATCAATAGCCGAGGACGACACGCTGAGGCTCAGGTTGAGCTCGAGTCGCCATTGAGACGTCCACAATGGAGCCACCTTCACCCGAAGTGTGCGCGGGTGTAGCGACAGTCGGCGGCCACCCTGTGCGCGCTATCAAAGGGGGATGCCTGCGGCGGCAAACACGACTACCCCCCGTCCGCGCATGGGAGCATTGCGGGTTGCAATTGTCGGTACAGGTCGCATGGGGCTGCGGCATGCGCGTGCCCTTGCCGCGATTGGAGTCCCGGTTGTTGGGTTTGACAGTCAGCCACGCGCGCTTGCGGCTTTCGCGGAGCGGGGGTTCGATGTCGTTCGACATCTTGACGACGTACTTGCCTCTGCGTCACACGTCGTCGTTGCAACGCCCAACCATGAGCACGTTCGCGTTTCGCTTTCCGCCCTCGAAGCGCGCTTGCCGGTCCTGGTTGAAAAACCGATCGCGCTTGACTTGGCGGACGCAAGCCAGCTGGTCTCGGCCTTCGAGTCGGCAGCAGTTTCGTTATACGTCGCGCACTCTGAGCGCTTTCATCCTGCGCTCTTGACCTTGCGCGAGCGGCTCGCCGACGAACCCATCGTTGAAGCACGGTTTACGCGCTTGGGGCCGACGCAGACTGCATTCGTTTCGCCCCTACTCACGCATGCGATTCATGACTTCGACCTCGCACGCTGGCTGCTTGGGACGTCGGTACGCATGGCGATGGTCAAGAGAGCGTACGATGTTGATGTCGTGACACTGATCAGTGAACAGGGTGCGCGTGTGACTGTCGTCAGCGGCACGCTTAGCGAGCCACGTCGGACGCTCGAAGTTCGGACGCGAACGCGAACACTCAGCGTTGATCTGGTGACCTCGACCATCACAATTGACGGCCGAGCGAGTGCCCTTTCGCTGCGCACGACCTTCGGCCTCGAAGCGCAGGCGCGGGCTTTCGCGATTCTCTCACCTGAGCTCGCAACCGGCACCGACGGCCTCGTCGCGCTTGCCCTTGCGACCGAGGCGAACGCGGTTCTTCGTTCTAATTCGCTTCGTTCGCTTCGAGGCACAGCTTGGCCCCCTTGCCTGAAACGTGTCCGCCCTTGATGGTGACCGGGCAGTAGACACCGCTGGCGATTTCGTCAATGAACTGGAGTATTACCGCGTGGGTCCACGTCTTGGCGCCGTCGAAGCGCGCACGAATCACGCCTCGCGGATCAATGATCCAGGTCTCAGGAAAGAGGCGCGACCCATACTTTTCGCGCACGATCGCGCTCGAGGGATCGAACAGCACCGGGAACGTGATTGGCTCTCGGGAGGCCGCTTTTAGGGCGTCGCGCACATCGTTCGGCCCTTCGTCAGTCGACACGGTGACGAGCACAGCGTTTTTCTCTTTGAGCAATTCGTGCAGCTTAACGAGTTCGGGCATCTCTTCGAGGCACGGCCTACACGTCTTCGTCCAAAAGTTGAGAACGACCGCCTTGCCGCGATAGTTCGACAACTTGACTTCTTTTCCGTCGAGATCTTTCAGTGCAAAATCGGGCGCCGTCCGCTCGGCGCCGAGATAGTCGGGCTTGACCAAGCATGGGCTTGTGCACTGGCGTCGCATCTCTCCCTCTTTTGCGGCGGTGACGAAACCAAACACAAGTAACGCCGCGAGCAGCACAAAGATCAGCTGACCGGCGACGCCCAGGTGTTTCATTTCCGCGGAGCTTAGTACACTCAAAGCCAGTGAGAACCTTTCAGTGCACCCAGTGCGGAGCGCCCCTCGAGTGGCCGGACGGCGTGCAGTCGATCGTGTGCCGGTTCTGTGAGGCGCAGAATCATCTCGCACCGGCCGCCCCCGAACCTCGATTTCAAACGTTCGCGCATGGGGCTGCGCCCTCCACCGGGCGGCCCCGAAAAGGCGCCGGAGGGCCCGCCATTGCCGTCGGTTCGATCTTGGCCGCCGCAGCCATTGTTGCCGTGGCGGCCGGCCTGTCGACGCGTGGGAAGCGCGATCGCTCAGTTGCGTTCACCGCACCCGCCATCGAATTCCCTTCGCCCGCGAACGCCGATGAGCCGAGCGTTTCATACTTCGACACGCCTGCGGCCGCGCGCAAACTGATGACCGATGAACTGGGCGACATGCGCCGTGTTCGCGAGGTTGTCCTCTACAAAAACTACGTGGCGCTCACCGTCCAGGGTGGCGCCAACAACGACGAACTCGATCGCCACGTCATCTATGCGGACCGAAGGAACCGTGGGTTTATCAAGCCCCAACCGGTCAGCTTCAACGGGAAGAAAAATGGCCTCGATGCGGTTACATTTGCGTTTTCTGACATCAATTTCGACGTGATCGGCGCCGTGATCGCGGACGCGAAGAAGCGGTTCGCGGGGAAGGTCGAAACCGTGTCGCATGTGTACGTCGAACGAGAGAGTCGTGGCCGACAGCTGATCATTCGCGTGTACCTCACCGATCCACGGCGCTCGGCGTTTGTTGAGTATTCGATGGCGGGCAAGATGGTTCGCCTGCACGGTGACTGACCGTGTGGGCGTGTTACGGCCCCCACCAGAGCATCTCTTGCGCGACGTCTTTGCCTTCAATGCGGTAGTGCACGCGCACCTTGTCGCCGTCGCTTTCAACGCGATGGTCGGGAAACGCATCGCACGGAAAGTACGTCGCCTTCTCGAAGCCGTCCGCCGTCAGCCAAAATAGATGCGCGCCGGTTGCATTTTGACCGTGGATGAGGAGCATGCGGCCTTCGCCTAGCAGCGTGAAGCCGACCCATTTGAAGCGATAGTCCTCCCACCGCTCGGCCGAAGGAAAGTGTTCGCCGACGCCACGGAGCTCAGGGATGTTCGCCCGCAGATACTGATGGAGCATGTGATACGGCGTCTTCTCGAGCCGAGAAAAACGGCGATCTGGCGCGGCGATGACGCGGAGATTTCCGGGATCGAACGTCGGAATTTCGATCTGCGCACGATATCGATCTGCAATGGTTACATTTTTGTCTGCGAGTGATTTGAGCCACCAATGAAACACTGCGAGGTCGCCCGTGCCTGCACGCGATTCAAGCCGCACGAGGCTCTCCCATAGTGGTTTGCGCACTTGCCACGCACCGTCATGATTCTTGACAATGCACTCGCCGACGTACGCCGAGCCATGCACGACGAGATTGAACAGATCGTTCTCTGGTGAGCCCATGAGAGGGCTCTCGAGCAATCTTCCGATCGTACTCTCGTCAAGTGCGTGGCTCAGTCGATGGATGCTCGCATCAGAGAAGTCGAGGTTGCAGTCGCGGTTGAGTAACGACGCGGCGTGTGCCGCAAAGATCGCTGCAGCCTCTTGCAGGTGCGCGACCACGTGAGGATTGTTGCCAGGGTTTGCGTCCTCGCTTCGCGATCGCGCGAGGTCCCCCCGCAAAGGTTCAGGGTAGAGCGGCAAAAAGTACCGCTCGAAAATCGCTTCCGGTCCGACCATGGGGCACAGCTATCTCGCACGCGCTTGTCCGTCCACTCGGATACTATCGCGTGATGCGAATCCACTCACTCGTCGCGTGTTGGGCGCTCGCGCTCACTTCGAAAATAGCGGCCGCTGATATCCCTCCCCCCGACCGGTGTCCGCACGACGCGAACCCCGGCACGGCTTGCAACACCGACAGTGGCAAAGAGGGCACGTGCGTCGAGAAGACGCGCTCGCACTACCTGCCCCCTCAGGGCGGCGAAGAGCCG
>CAMBEV010000033.1 GCA_945865595.1 Nannocystis exedens
TGCCTGCGCCATTTGCATACGACGCGACGTTCACGCCTTACTAGCTTGCGCGACTTGAAAGCACGGGCCGCGACCTTGAGGCGTGGCCAGGCAAGGGCTGCGATGGCGCGATGTACAACTTGACGAAGCTCGACCGCGACGCGCCCTAAAATACGCGTTCAAATTCGCGCGGGGCTTTCTTCGTACGCAGACATCGCGTCGTGCCACTGAGATAGCAAGCCGTGAACGCGCGTCGCATGTTCGGCGTCTCGTTGTGCCCTGAGCGGTGCCATAGATAGTTGTGAATCAAGATCGCATCGCCTGCACGGGCAGGTAGCTTGACGACTTTGCTCTCCGCCTCGAGCTCGCGCGCACGATGCCGCGGCACCACCCCGCCGAGCGGCGAGACAAGGCCCCAGATATGCGAGCGAGGGATCACCTCGAGACAGCCAGCGTCTTCTCCGGCGTGGTCGAGTGCGGTCCAGATTTGGATCTGCGGGTCCTCACTGAGGCCCCAAAAATTCCCGGCGTCCTGATGCCACGGAAGATTGCTGCCACCGTCGGCTGCCTTCGAGAAAATCACCGCCCGGTACAAATGAATTGCCGGCGTCGTGTACACGCGCCTGCACACGCGCTCGAATAGCGCGTTTCTGAGCCAGGCCGAAAACAGCGGGTCGCGCTCGAGCTTTTCGATCTTCCTGTATGCGAGGCTCGGACCCTCATATCCACGCCCGAATACGAGGTCTTCGTAGCGGCGGTTAGGCGCGTCTTTCTGGAAGAACATGCCGTCGTACACGACCCGGCCAAGCATCAAATCTTCGGTGCGCGCGCACATCGCCTGAAGCGCATTGTCGCCGCATACTCTGCCGAGCCGGGCGTAGCCGAACTCGCGGTAGTGCTCCATAACGGCGTCGATGTCGCACGTTGCCGCCTCCGCGGTGAGCATCGCTTCAGCGCGCATAGCGAGCGTCCGTGCCGGATCCTGCGGCCTCCAGATCGTCAAGTTGCTTAATTGTTTGAACGTCAAGTGGAAGGGCAAGTGCACCGATGGCGTCGTCGATGTGCGAGACGGCTGAAGGTCCCACCAAGATGCCAGCCACGCCTTGCCGCGCGGCGAGCCACCCATAGGCAAGCGACAAGAGTGAGCGATCGCAATCGCGCGCGATCTGTTCAAGCACGGCTACGCGGTCGAACATCGGCTTCGACCAATAGCGACGCTGGTAGACTTTGTTATTCGCAAAACGCGACGTCGCAGTGGGCAAAGACGCATGACTATGCTTGCCAGTCAGCAGCCCCCCGGCGAGCGGGTTGTACACAAGCGTACGGATGCCCCGCGCCTTGGCAAAGGACAGGTACTCGAGCTCTACCTGCCTCACGAGCACGTTGTAGAGCACCTGTGAAAGTTGTGGCTTCGGCAGCCCGCGCTGCTCACAAAAGAGCAGCATCTCAGCGAGCTGCCAGGCCGCGTAGTTCGACACGCTCCAGCTGCGAATCTTGTGTTCGTCAATTAACTGAACGAGCGTCCCAATGGTCACGTCAACTGGGGTCTCTGGATCAGGTGCATGAAGGTAGAGCGTGTCGAGGGTATCGCGGCGGAGCCTCTTGCGACTTGCGTCGACGCTCGCGCGAATGATCGCGGGCGACAGGCCTTCATTTTTGCCCGCCCTGCGCGCCAATCCCACCTTCGTTGCGACAGTCACGTCAAGTAACTTGCCTACAGTCTCGCCTACGATGGTCTCTGAGGTGCCGTCGCCATAGCTGTTTGAGGTGTCAATGTGAGTGACTCCACGACTCAGGGCATGCTTGATGATCGCGTCAGACGTGTCACGTGGAACGCGGCCGCCGAAGTTCATCGCGCCGAGCCAGATCTCGAGGCTCATTTCTTGAAGAGGCGATCGAATAAGCCGCCGCTGGATTTCGTCGATGTTTGCGGAGGACGCCGCATTCCGTACAGGCGCACCTCGCGAATCGCATCGATGTTCCGCGGGTTCAACTCTGCGGTCTTTCGAAAATCGCGCACCGCCAACTGCATATCGCCAAGGCGTTTGTGGAGCATCCCGCGATAGAAATACCCGCGCTCGCAGCGTTCGTTGATCGCAAGCGCACGGTCGAGTCGCGCGATGCACTCAAGCGTTGCCCTGCCCGTCTCGTTCTCGGGTTTCTGGGCTTCCAGCCATGCGCCAAGGGCGAGGTAGTCGCCTTGATTCGGATCGAGTTCGTTCGCGCGGCGACACAGTTCCTCAGCTTGGGCGAGATCGTTGCCCTTCATACAGATTTCCGCTTTCTGGAATGTCGTCGCAGCTTCGATGACTCGCAAAATGACGGCCTGCGACTCGGGGGTGGCGCCGCCGTCGCGCAAGAGGCGCATGTACTCTGTACGCCGCTCGGCGTCGGCAAGTGTGGCGTGAGCTTCACTCATGCGTGAAAATACACGCGCGCAGGCATCGCGAATATGCGCGAGCTCGACAGGCAAGCGATCGGGGTGCCAGCTCTTGGCAAGGCCAAAGTAAGCCGCGCGCACCTCCTCGGGGGTAGCGTCCTGGGGGAGACCCAACATCGCGAAATAGTCTTCGCGATCGATGCTCTCCGATCGTTCGAGAATCTCCCTTTCCCGATCAGCCGAGGTTGGCCTCACCGATGGAGGCGGTGGAACGGAGCGCAAGCGCACGCTGGGTGGAGGAAGCGTCGCTCTCACCCCCCTTGGCGGCCGCGAGATGCGCTCCTTGACCAGCTGCACCTGTTTCGTGATGAGCAAACAGTAAAGTAACTGATCGAGTGATGTTTTTTGCAGCATGCCCATTGCGCTCATGTCTACGAGGCTCATCGGACGCGAGCGAAGAAGTTCGATGAGTGACAGCGCAGGGCCTTCGAGGCCGAAGCGCTCGATCTGCGCGTCGCTCGCCACGCGCACCAAGTGATCACCCACCTTGGCCAACGAGGTCTCCATGTGCAGTTGCGGTGTATTCTCACGGACAGCGCGCCACACAAGAGGCATCGGGTCGACGGGTGTCATTTCGTCGCCCCCAACCCGAGCGAGCGCGTCGAACCTGTCGTAATAGGCGTAGCGCGTCTCTCGGGGCAGCGAGAAAATATAACTGAGCTTGCGCGCAAGTTGCTCCCGCAGCGCCTCGCTTACCTGCTCCCGCGAGACGAGACCCCCCTCAGTGAGCATTTCTCCGTGGAGCTTGCGCGTGCCAGCGAGCTCGCGCAGCGACTGATCGTACGCTTCAGTTGAAAGCAAGCCGAGGTCGACCAAAACCCGGCCAAGGTAGGCCACTGGCGCGGTCGTCGCGATTTTTGACGGCCTTCCGTCCACGAAGAGCAGCGTGGCGGTCTGTTGGCCACCGTTGCCGTGGGTCGAGAACTCGAGCGAGCCGTTGAGGCTGCGTTCGAGCGCGTAGACCATCAGATGGATCGCCGGTGTCTTCTCGAGCGTGCCCTGCGCCGTGGCGGTTGGCCGCTCTGCGGTGGTATGGGGTGGTGGGGCTGCGGGGCTCGACATGGGGCGGACCCGCCAAGGTTACACGCTGTCCGGCCTCTTGCCGAGGTAGACTCAAAGGCCAATCCCGCAAAGTCCGGTCTGCCAATGTCAGATCCGCCGAAAGCTTCACACCAACTGGCACTGTTCGAAGTGGTTCGCCGCCTTGGTGAAGGCGGGATGGCCGAAGTTTTCCTTGCTCGTAAGAGGGGGGCGGCGGGGACCGCCAAGCTTCTCGTCGTCAAAAGGGTGCTTCCGCACGTGGCGGGAGATCCACTGCGTCGCGCACTCTTTATCGATGAGGCCATGGTTGCGACTCGACTCAACCACCCGAACCTGACGCAGGTGTACGAGCTGGTGGACGCAGGACCTGACGGTCTGCTCATGTCGATGGAGTATGTCGAGGGCGTAGACCTCGCCCGGCTCATTCGAGCGTGTAAAGAGGACGGTGCGCGCATTCCGTTTTCGGTATCCGCTTGGATGATTGCCGAGGCCGCGAAGGGACTGCACTACGCACATGAGCGCAGGGACGAAGCGGGACAGGCCCTCGAGATCGTTCATCGTGACGTGTCGCCCGAAAATATCCTTCTGTCACACGAAGGAATCGTCAAGGTAACTGACTTTGGTATTGCCGCAGCCCGCAACGTCGAGTCGGTCGACCGAGTCGTCGCCGGAAAAACGCGGTACATGGCACCCGAGCAAGCACGCGGTGAGCCGGTCGACCGTCGTGCCGATATCTATTCTCTCGGTGCCGTTTTGTGGGAACTCCTCGCGGGCCGAAGCTTGTTCGGCGCTCTTCATGGTGAAGCGCTTCGAGAGGTGGTG
Organism: Nannocystis exedens; assembly: GCA_945865595.1. GTDB lineage: Bacteria > Myxococcota_A > Polyangia > Polyangiales > Polyangiaceae > JAHFDX01. Next base: position 4,283 of record CAMBEV010000033.1, read on the forward strand.
CAGTCCGGAGCCGTTGGGCGCCCAAGCTCCGTGTCGAATGAGGTTCCTGAGGACCTCGAACGAATCGCCCTTCGCGCGCTCGCGCCCGATCGCAACGACCGTTTCTCAACGGCGCGAGAACTCGCGGCTGAATTGGGGCGTGCACTTGTCGCCCGTGGCGCTTGGGAAGGAGGCACTGAGCTCGAGTCCCTCATGTGTCGGATGCTCAAGATGAAAGAGTCGGTTGAGCCGCAGGTACAACCGGTACCCACCGAAGTCGCGGTTCGCAGCCTCCGCCCCGCCGCAGCGCCGGCCTCCTCACGTGAGCTTCGACAAGTTGGTTTATTATCGGTACGTCTCGTCCGATCGGATTCCGCATCCACCCGCGGTGACGCGAACGCTACACGCATGATCGAACGATTCCGAACCCGGCTGGAAGACATTGCCTTCAAGCGTGGGGCTGAGTGGATCTGGAGCGGTGAGCTTGAGGCTCGCGCGACACTGGGACTCGACGAAAACAGTTCCAAGGTGTGGGAGTCCGCAGCGCTGCTTGCAATTGACGTCCACGAAACCGTCGCGAGCTTTTTCGATGAAGCGCCACGATCGTTTGTCGCGTCTGTCGCGATGGGTCGTGGCATCGCTGAAGTGACGCTTAACGCGAAGCGACAATGGCTGTCGTCGCGAGTCGAACCAGGCGCCGAAACAGCGGTTTCGACGCTGCTCGAGCAAGTTCCCGCTGGACTCACGTGGGCGACAGGATCCATTTATCGCGCGCTGCGTTACGAATTCGCGTGGGAAGCGGTGGCAGGTGGCCACTACGCGCTGATTCGCGGTCTGTCTAAGGACGAGCGACAAGAGCACGCCGTGCGCGCGAGTGGAGATTTCGTTGGGCGTTTCGCAGAGCGCGCTGATCTCCACGGTGCCCTCTACGACGCGTCGAATGCGAACGCGGGTAAGGGTGAACTCACCACGCGTGTGCTGATCGGTGAGCGCGGCATTGGCAAGACCGCATTGGTTAACGCGTTTCTAAGCGAGCTGCCTCCGAGTGTGAACGTTGTGCGGTTCGATTGCACACCGAACCACGTTGACGTTCAGCTGCGTAGCCTGGCGGCGCTCGCAAGGGCGAGCCTTGGCGTCACGGCCGAGATGTCACGATCGGCGATTGATGAGCGCCTTGCGACGGTGCGGATTGCGGAGGGGCCGTATCGCGCCATGCTTGCTTCGTTAGTTCACGATGTTGACCAAATGGCTGAGGTCGCAAGTTTTTCCGATAGCGTCCGGATGATGGTCGCATCGGTACGGAGTGTGCTCGCGGTCCGCGCTCTGGGGCGCGCCCTCGTCGTGGTGGTCGACCAGGCGCAGTGGCTCGATCCAGCGTCGCTTTCGCTGCTCACCGGTCTCCTTCGCCCGGGCTTTCCGACACGGGTCCTTGCGTTGCTCGTCACGCGTCCAGATGCGCGTATTCGGGGTGCAATGGCGCCCTTTGTTACCATGCCGCTTGGGGGCTTGAACCACGACGAGTTGGCTCAGATCGTAGAGCGCCGTCTCGGTGTTGGCGGTGGGGTGCGGCAAGCACTCGCGCAGTTGATTCCGCGCGTTGACGGTAATCCATTTTTCCTGCTCGAGAGCGTCGATGCGCTTCTCGAGAAAGGAGCGCTCGCGCTTCGCACAGATGACGGTCGTCAACTTCTTGAACAAGCAGGGTCAGGGCTCCTCGAGCTCCCCGCGAGCGTAGAACAGGTCGTAGCGATTCGGCTCGAGGAGCTGCCTCCCCAAGAGCTCCACGCGGTCGAGTGGCTTGCGGTCGCTGGTGTTTCCGTCGAAGAAGATGAGCTCTTGGCGTGTGACCCGACGATCGACAAGCCGACGCTAGAGCGCCTTCGAGCGCGTGGAATTTGTGTACAGGCTGGAACGCTCATCGAGCGCCGGCAGCTGCTGTTCTTCGAAGTGGCCTATACGCGCATGTCGGCTGATACGCGCGCGATGATGCATCGTGTTGTCGGGGAACGATGGCTCGCTCGGCCCCCCGAAGGGGTGGCGCCCATCGTTGTCGCACGCCATCTTGAGCAAGGTCATCGGAGCGACCTTGCCGGAGGCCCGTTCTTTGCCGCCGCGGAGCAATCACGCATTGCGCAGCAGGTCGGCCTTGCGACCAAGTACTACCGCCGCGCGCTCCAATTGTTGCCACGTGACGACCCACGACACTTCGACGCTCGTGCAGCGATCGAGCGCCTATCGCGGACAGCTGGCCAAAGGCGTGCGCGGCTAGCGCACCTCTCGGCGTTGCGACTTGAGGCGCAGGGGCTCGGGACGGCAACGGCGGGAGCCACTGCGCTCTTGCGAACGGCTCAATTTGAATTCGACGAGGGCCAAGGTGCGCGAGCGCTCGAGAGCGCGACTGCGGCAGCAGGGGCCGCAGCTGCAGCATCGTCATCAAAGTTGACGATTGAGGCGTTGCTCTTGCAGGCAGATATCTTGCGCGAGCTCGGACGGACGATCGACGCGGAAGCGGCCCTGGGGCGAGCGCTTGCGATGACCGACACGGCGCTTATGGGTTTGCAGCGAGCGGAAGTCCTTCGCGCGCTCGGCATCTTGAGGCGTCGCGCAGGCCGCGTAGAAGCGGCGATCGACGCATACCGTGAAGCACTCGTGATCGCCCGTGAGCATAAGGCCCGCCTCTACGAAGCGAGGGTCAACAACGCACTCTCGTACGCCATGCTTGTCCGCGGCCACTATGAAGCGACGATTTTCTATGCGATGGAGGCCATCCGCATCGACCTCGAGGTGGGCGGCCGTTTCCAAATGGCCAAGACGCTGACGAATCTCGGTCACGCTGCGGCGCGCTTGGGCGACCACGCGCGCGCGCAGGAATACCTTGCCCACGCACGCACTGCTCACGCGCGCATGCATGACCAGGACGGCTATGCCGACACGCTGCTCGTGAGCGCAGAGATCGCGCTCGAGTACGAAACCCCAGAAATCGCAGCCTCCTGGCTCCTAGAGGCGCGCGCCCAGCTTCCCAAAGCGAGCCGCTATGACCAGATCCACGAGCAAATTGTAACCTCGCTTGTTGCGGTGGCTGAAGGAGACTGGACCCTCGCCATACAAACCTCACAGAGGGCAGCGCTCGTCGCCACAAAACTGTCGCTCTTCGCGTTCGAGGGATACGCATTGGCTGTGCTCGGGCTTGCTTGCGCAAAACTCTCGAAGTTCGAGGCGGCAGGGCTGGCGTGTGCTCGTGCGTCGGCGATCGCCGAGAGCAATCAGATGGGCGAGTTCCACATCGAGGCGCTCGGTGTTCTGCTCAGTGCCACACAGCTCTTTGATGACGCCCTACACACACGCCTCAAGCACCACCTTGCGCGATCCATCGCAGAGTGCGAGGCCGCCATCTCAACGCCCAGCGTGCGAGAAGCGTTTCGCAAGAGGCCACTGGTTAGAAACCTATGAAAAATCTGAGTCCGCGCAAAGTTGCACTCATCCTCTCCGGAGGTGGAGCGCGAGGGGCATACGAAGTCGGTGTGCTTTCGTACATCTTTAGCGAGCTCACACGGCTACGCGGAGGTGCGCCGAAGGTCGACATTTTGAGCGGCACGAGTGTGGGCGCGATCAATGCGTGCTTCCTAGCTGCACACCTGATGGATCCGGTGCTCGGCATGCGGCGCCTGGTGGAGCTGTGGACGACGATCGAGGTCTCGAAGGTCCTCGGCTTTAACCTCCGTCACGCAATGTCGCTGCCGCGGATGCTCCTCGGCGGCGGTGAGGGCACCGGCATTTTCGACGCGAGGCCGATGACAGATCTCCTGCATAAAGAGATCAGTTGGAGATCTATTTCGCGCTGCCTAAGGCGTGGTCACCTGCAGGCGCTGAGCGTGTCCACGACCGAGGTCGCAACAGGCCGCACCGTTGTCTTCATGCACACGGCACCTCACTTGACTATTCCGTCGCTGGCGCCGCCGCGTACGCTGTTTCGGGCGGCGCGCATTGGTCCTGAGCACGCGCTTGCGAGCGGCGCAATTCCGCTCATTTTCCCGCCCGTCAAGATTGATGACCATCTCTATCTTGACGGTGGTTTGCGGCAGAACACCCCAATCGCACCCGCACTGCGGCTCGGAGCAACACACGTCTTTGCAATCGGGAGCTCGCGCGAGATGCGAGGGCCCGTCGTCAACGAGGGCAAGCCCACCTCGCTCGCAGCACCGGGGCTGCCATTTTTGCTTGGCAAGGTGCTCAACGCTTTCTTGCTCGACCACATCGACCACGACATGGAGCTGCTCGCTCGCCTCAACCAGGTCATCGCCGATGGCACCGGTGCGTTCGGCCCGAGTTTTGGCCCATCACTCAATGAACAGGCGATGCAGCGTGGCGCGCCCGGCTATCGGTACGTGACGCCACTCAGCGTCCACCCAAGCGAAGACATTGGTCGCCTCGCGAACGATCATTTGAAGCGCGCCCGGTTACAAGGTGGCCCGCTGCTCACCAAGCGCCTGTTTTCGTTGCTCGACCTTGGCATCGACAACGAGGCGGATCTTGCGAGCTACTTGCTCTTTGACGGTCCGTTCTGCCGCAAACTCATCGAGTTGGGACGCGCTGACGCGCATGCGAAACGCGATCAGATTCTCGATTTTTTCGGGAGCGCCGAAGACGACCCGGAAGGCGAGCACGAGGACCTCGGAGGCGGCACCGGTGATTCGGGATTCTGGGAGCACCCGTCGAACATTCCGTTTGGGACGTAATCTATGAACCGCCGTGGCTTTTTCGGAATGGCCTCTTCGCTTATTGCGACAGCGAGCATGCCTGCTTGGGCGCGCGAACGGACGACGCATCTGCGGCGGGAGCTCCATCGTCACGACTTCCCTGGTCTCGTCGGAGCGGTGTTTCACACGACAGGCTCGCCGCGCGTGGCCGCCGTGGGCCATTCTGATCGCGCCGCTGGCACGCCGATGTCCATCGGTTCGGTGGGGCGAATTGCGTCCATCACAAAAGTGATCAGCGGGATGGCGATTTTGCGCCTGCGTGACATGCAGAAGCTCACGCTCGACGATCGTCTGTCGCAGCACCTTCCCGAGCTTGCTGCGTTTGATCCCGACGATGCGCCGATTCGCCTGCGGCATCTCCTGACGCACACTTCGGGTCTTCAACGTGACGTGCCACACGGAAACGTAACAACGGAAGATATGTTTATTCGGCTCGTGGCCAGGTCGGCGAGGACGAAACACCCAGCGGGCTCAAAGGTTATGTACTCGAACCTCGGGATGGGACTCGTTGGGCCCATCGTCCGCAGGGTCAGCGGTGTTGCCTATCGTTCGTACGTCGAGCGCGAGATCGCAGGGCCATTGGGTTTGCGCACCGTTAAGTGGGCCCTTGCGGATGTTGAAGCGCAGACGCGCGTCACGGGGTACCTCAAGAAGACCCCCGAGCGTACAAAGTGGAAGGCGGCTGACAGCGAGTGGCAAATGGGCGCGGCTGAGAGTTTCGGTGGCATCTACGCGTCGATTGGTGACTTGGTCACGCTCGGGCAGTTCGCGCTTGCGGCTTGGTCGAGCGCTCCCTGGTCACTAGCCGCACCCCTGTCACGTGAAACGATGCGCGAGGCGCAGATGGAACTCGTGTCAGTTGACGAGGGCGCGCAAAAGCACGGTGCGTGTTGGTGGCTCGCGCGCGACAAGAAAATAGGCCGCACGGTCCATCACTCCGGCGCAACCGACGATCAGAGCGCGTCACTGGTCATTTTCCCTGACTACGGAGTTGGCGCCGCCCTGATGGGTAACTCCCCTGGTTCGCACGAGCTCGAGACGGCCGCCAGGCGGCTTGCAGCGCATATGCAAGCAAGTTGACTACATCTACTTCATCCACTGCCGCGACATTGGTGGTGCTTCCTCGAATGGCGCGACGGGTCCCATTCCCTCACGCAACACCACTGGGGGAGACTCGGTCATGTCGATAATCGACGTCGGGAGCATGCCGCCAATCCCTCCGTCGAGCACCAGCGCTAGCCCGGGAAATCGCTCGTCAATTTCATTCGAGTCGATGAGCGCCTCATCGTTGTAGGTTGCGCTAGTCGAGGCGATCGGCCGTCCCAACGCCCGCGCGAGGGCAAGCGGAATCGGATGCAGCGGGACTCGGATCCCGACCGTACGCCTCTTGGTCTGCAGGAGCCTTGGCACCGTAGGCTTCGCGATGAGCACAAAGGTGTAGGGACCAGGCAGCAGGTGCTTCAACTCGCGGTAGACCGAGTCGTCGACGATCGCGTAACGCGAAATGTCACTCAAGTCGTGACAAATGAAACTCGGAGGAACCGGCTTTGCCCTGCCCTTTATCGCCATGAGGCGATCGAGGGCGCGCTTGTTCCCAATGTCGCAACCGATGCCGTACAGCGTGTCGGTTGGGTAAGCGATGAGCTCGCCCCTCTCGAGCGCATCGACCGCCCGCTGAATCTTTCGCGGTTCTGGGTAATCAGCGTTGATGGCGATGAGCATGAGGCGCGCATCATTCTACGTTGGCATCCTGAACGAAGTGAAGGACCTCCCTACAATACGGGCATGACAGGGTTTGGGTGTGGGATGATGACGCTGGCCCTGCACGAACCCGCCGACCCATTGACTCCCTCATGACATTTTTTTCGATCCTACCGCTAAACACCCTGCGCATTTTCGTTACGGTTTGGGGCCTCCTCTGGGGAAGCTTCCTTAACGTCGTGATCTACCGCTGGCCGCTAGGCCTTTCGGTCGTGTCGCCCGGATCGCGATGCCCTGCTTGCATGAAGCCAATTGCCGCGTACGACAACATCCCCGTGCTCAGCTACGTGCTCCTGCGAGGCAAGGCGCGATGCTGCGGCGCCAAAATGGGTCCACGCTATGCGCTCGTCGAAGCGATGGGGGGGGCGCTCTCGCTGGCGGTGTTCGAAACGCTGATCGCGCCGAGCATCGGCCAGGTGAGCGACGGAAAGTTGCTCGCGCTCTTCTTCGCTTACTTCACGCTCGTGATGCTTCTGCTCGCGGGAACCTTCATCGACCTCGAGAATATGCTCCTGCCTGATTTTGTAACCATAGGAGGCACGTTGATAGGTTTCGCGACGCTGCCTCTGCGCGACGTCCCGTGGCAAGAAGCTGCCATCGGCGCTGCAAGCGGATTTTTCGGCGTCTGGCTGCTCTTCGGCGTGCTCTATCAAAAGTTCCGCGGTCGTCAAGGAATGGGACTAGGCGACGCGAAGCTCATGGCGCTCGCCGGTGCGTGGTTCGGCTTTCGTGGTCTGCTCTTCACGCTCTTTGTCGGCGCAGTGCAGGGCACAGTTGCCGCGATTGCCGTCTTTCTCGTGCGCGGCCGTATCGAAGAACCCGCAGCCGTGCAGCGCGAGCGTCGTGAGCTAAAAGAGGCTGCAGACGCCGGCGATGCCGAAGCGAAATCCGTGCTCGAAGAGGACTCCCTGCTTGCAAACGAGCCCGCCACAGGCCTTCTTGGCGCGGCGATTCCGTTTGGGCCCTTTCTCATTCTGGCGATTCTCGAGTATCTATTTTTGCGCCCGTGGCTCGATGAGCTTTATGCCAGTGCTTTCGGCCGCTCGTAACCGAGAACAAGGTGCTTTCTGTGACCGCTATCGATCACGTTCTAGGCGAACAAGACAAGTTTCCTGACGACTTCTTCTCGCGCGATCCGAGCGACCTCATCGAGTACGGCAAAGATTGGACGAAGGCTTACGCGCCCGCGCCATCACTCATCGTATTCCCTCGAACGACTGACGAAGTCTCCCGCCTCTTGGCGCTCTGCCATCAGCAGCACGTTCCTGTTGTTCCCTCAGGCGGGCGCACGGGCCTCGCAGGCGGTGCGGTCGCCAAAGATGGCGAAATAGTCCTTTCGATGTCACGAATGCGGCGCATTGACGCGATTGACGAACTCGGTGCCACGGTTCGCGTGCAAGCGGGCGCCATCACCCAAGCGGTGCACGCCCATTGCGAGCCGCTCGGCCTCACCTGGCCTGTCGACTTTGCGTCCAAGGGATCAAGCCAGGTTGGGGGCAACATCGCCACCAATGCGGGCGGCGTTAAAGTGATCCGTTACGGTCTCACGCGCCAATGGGTGCTCGGGCTTCAGGTGGTGCTCGCCGACGGTCGCGTGCTCGAACTCGGCGGCGCGCTCGAGAAGAACAACACCGGCGTCGACTTGCGCCAGCTCTTCATCGGCAGCGAAGGCATCCTCGGCGTGATCACCGAAGCGACACTGAAGCTCACGCGCGTGCCTTCCAAGCTCGACGTGTTCCTGTTCGGTGTGCGCGACCTTCAAGGCGTGCTTCGTCTGTTTCGAGAAGCGCGAAAGGGGCCGTTCACGCTATCGGCGTTCGAGTTCTTTACCGATAAGTGCCTCGCACGGTTACTTTTGCACCGCACGCTGCGACCCCCATTCGCGACTAGCACGCCATTCTATGTGTTGCTCGAAATCGAAGGTGGCGTTCTCGATGCCGTGGAGCCGTGGCTCGCTTCTTTGTTTGAGCGTGACTTGGTCATCGACGGCACGCTTGCGCAACATGCCGAACAAGCGGCCGCCCTTTGGTCGCTACGTGAGGGCATCAGCGAGAGCTTGGCTGCGACCGGCTTGCCGCACAAGAACGACATTGCGTTGCCGATCGCGTCGCTTGAGGGCTTCTGCGCTGCCTTCGGGCGCGTGTTTGAAACGCGCTATCCCGGTTGGGAAATTTGCCTGTTCGGCCACATTGGGGACGGCAACCTTCACGTGAACATTATGAAACCGGACGCGCTCTCGAACGAAGAGTTTTGGGCGCGCACCAAGGCGGCCGATGACGACATGTTCGCGCTCGTCCGCGATTTTGGCGGGAGCATCTCGGCCGAGCACGGCGTGGGCCTGCTCAAGAAAGCGCATCTCGGGTATTCACGTTCACCCGATGAAATCGCGCTCATGCGCGCGCTCAAGCGAGCATTCGATCCCCACAATATTTTGAACCCAGGTAAGGTTTTTGACGTTCTCGAGGAAGCGAAATGACAAAGACAAGTATATTGACTGTTGCAGCTTGCGTTGGGCTGGCAGGCTGTGCGAAGACCGCAGGAACGACCACCTCTGGCGCAAGTGCTGGGCCAAGTACTGGCGCAAAAGCTGAGCAGACCCCAGCAGCGCCAAAGACCGCGGCCGACCTCGACCCGGCGAAGCTGAAGGAGCAGGCGCCCGCAACGTTCAGTGCGAGGTTCGACACCTCGAAGGGCGCATTCACGATCAAGGTCACGCGCGAATGGGCGCCCAACGGCGCCGATCGCTTCTACAACTTGGTCAAGAGTGGCTACTACAACGACGTGCGCTTCTTCCGGGTGCTTCGCTCGCCAGTGCCGTTCATGGCGCAATTTGGCATTCACGGCGATGCCGCCGTCAGCAAGGCATGGCGCGACGCCAAGATCGTTGACGACCCGGTCAAGCAATCAAACAAGCGTGGCTTTGTCACCTACGCCATGGCGGGCCCCGGTACGCGAACGACACAGGTGTTCATCAACTTTGGTGACAACTTGAATCTTGACGGAATGGGATTCGCGCCCTTCGGCGAAGTGACCGAGGGCATGTCGGTCGTCGATTCGCTCTACGGCGAGTACGGCGAAGGTTCCCCGCGCGGCGCAGGACCCGACCAGGGCCGCATGCAGTCAGAGGGCAACACGTACTTGAGCGCGTCGTTTCCGAAGCTGGACTACATCAAGGGCGCCAAGGTCGATCGGTGATCTCCATCCGTTCGCATGGAATATTTGCGAACTGGCCTCCGATCTGCTTCGCTCGAAGCTAGTTCTATGCGATCGGATGGATCTGATGCCGCTGTCCCAATGAACCTCATGGAGGCCTTGGCCTCCGCTGTCCGAGCTCGTCGACATGAGCTCCACCTGACCCAAGTCCAGCTGAGTCAGCTGGCCGGATGTGGCCCCGTGTTTGTCTATGCTCTCGAGCGGGGGAAGGCGACGCTGCGGCTTGATAAGGTTCTCGCGGTTCTGCAGGTTCTGGGACTCGAGTTGACCCTTGGCCTGGGCAAACACGGGACCGGGGCGAAGGCGAAGCGCGTGCGATGAAGGCTATTTCAATCGCCGATGTGTACTGTAAGGACGAGCTCGCAGGCTCGATTCGCCGGACGGCGCAGGGTGCGACGTTCGAGTATGCGGCCTCGTTTCTTGAGGGCCACGACGAACCGATCGCCTTTCATCTCCCCCTTGGCCGGAACCCGATCGAAACACGAGGGGTCAACCTCCATCCGTTTTTTGCAGGGTTGCTGCCTGAGGGGTACCGACTTGAAGCGTTGCTTCGGCGCCTCAAGTCCTCAAGAGACGACCTGCTCAGCATGATGGTTGCGACGGGGTTCGATTGCATCGGCGATGTCTCGGTGGTCGCCGAGGGGAGGGCCCCCACCGCGCGCGGCGTATCAGCGGACCTCGGACGGCTCGGCGAGCTCTCGTTTGCCGCACTCCTCAGGGAAAGTGTCGCTTCGATCGGTGTCAAGCCGCTTGCCAATATTCCGGGCGTCCAAGAAAAAGTGTCCGCCTCGATGATCTCGTTTCCGGTGCGTTCAAAGCGGCACGCAGGTCACTACATTCTCAAGCTCAATCCCGTCGACAAGCAAACGTTGGTTCAAAACGAGTTCTTCTTCCTGCGCGCCGCAAGGTCGTGTGGGCTCCGGGTTGCGAAGGCGGAGCTCATTCACGACAAAGAGGGTGCCCCTGGTCTTTTGGTAGAGCGTTTTGATCGAAATCGCACGAGCGAAGGCGTCGAGAAGATCCATCAAGAAGACGGCTGCCAGTTCCTTGATCGTTACCCTGCTGACAAATACGCCGTGAGTGCGGCTGACATCGCGCGCGGCCTTGCTTCCGTATCGACGACCCCCATCGTCGACGTGCTCACTTGGGTACGCTGGGTCGCCTTCGCGTACTTGATTGGCAATGGTGATTTGCACGCAAAAAACGTCAGCGTGCTCAGAACCCCACAGGGACGCGTTGGGATCTCACCGGCGTACGATGTGCTGTCGACCCTCCCGTATGGCGACAAGACGCTCGCCCTCAAAGTGGACGGGCGCGACAACAACTTGAAGCGCGCCGGCCTCGTGTCGTTTGCAGAACGCTTCGGAGTTCGCAAAGTGGCCACGCTTGCGATGCTGGACGAACTCTGCGACGGGATCGTCAAGCAAGTTGATTCTATTGGTGAAATCGGCCTCGGGGCGAAGGCCACTGCACATCTTGCTCGCGTGATTACGAAACGACGAGAGGATCTGGGGGGCGCATGAACGCCAAGGCCGACGCCGCGCGGCGGTTACGAGTGCACTACGAAATTCCCTCAGGCTCCACTGCGCCGCCGATCCAGTCGTCATCTGGACCTTCGTCAATAAGGTTGACCGGCTTACCGTCGAAGCGCAGGCGCTTGCCCGGCCAGATGAACGTACGAATGCAATAGAGAAGGAGCGACGGCTCGTCGAGGCGCGGATCGAGGAACGGCTTCAACTCGGTTTCGTGCGCCTTGGCGAGCAAGCTCCAGTGAAGGCCAGGCTTCAGGTGGTGCATGCCGTGAAAGCCATTGTTGAACGTGAACCAGTTGAAAATACGACCCACGTAGTTGCGTGAGTGGTTGTACGGGTGGTCGGCGTCGCAGCCGTCGTGCTGCACATAGTTGACGGTCGTAATGCCCCAGACCGCATAGAGATGCGGGATGCCGATAAAGAGAACCGCGCGCTTCCAGTCAATCAGCACGGCGGCGATCTTGATGCCCCAGACGAACGCCATCTCCACGAGCAGTTGCCGGTACCAGGCAGGCATGCGCTCTTTTGCGTTCTTCGTGTAGCGGACGTTTGCTGCGGTGACGTCTGCACCCAACGTGACAAAGAACACGAGCACGTTCAGAAGGTTCCATTGGTAGCGAACCTTCGAGGTGCGCATCACGTCCTTACGCGACTGCGTGT
>CAMBEV010000034.1 GCA_945865595.1 Nannocystis exedens
CACCTGGCCGACATCAACGATCGCGAACTCATCGCCGTCGCGCCGCTCATGGCCATGGTGTTCATCATGGGCCTCTTCCCGCAGGTCTTCCTGCAACCCATGAAGGGCGCCGTCGCACGCACGCTCAGCGAGTACGCCGAACGCGCACCCTCAAATCAGAGCGTCAAAGGTTACAATAACCCCGCGAGCCTTCTGCCGCGGAGCCCCGATGCGCCGCCAGCGCCTTTGCCAGCCGCGAATGCCGCGACAGCCGCGACAGCCGCGACAGCCGCAGGCGAACCTGCTGCAGCGACAGCGGAGACCAAGTGATGGATATTCTGCTCGCCCTTTCGCCCGTCGTTGCCGTTTCCGTCGGCGCGCTCCTCTTGATGCTCGCAGAGGCGTTTTCAAAGCAACGCGCTGGGCTCGCTCTCGGCGCCGCTGTGATTCAGGCCACTGGCGCAGTATTCGCCGGAGCGCTGTGGCTCTACGGAATCGAGTCGCTCAATGGTCTCGATGTTTTGGAACCCTGGCTGATCATCGACCGCTTCAGCCTCTTCTTCCACATGGTGATCTGCCTCGGCGGCGCTCTCGCGGCGCTTCTTGCGGGTGGATACCTTCGTGAGCATCGCATCGAACGCGGTGAGTTCTACGCGCTGATTCTCTTCGCAACGATCGGCGCAATGATGATCGCGTCCGCAGGCGACGCGCTCACGCTGTTCATCGGGCTCGAGACCATGTCCATCGGTGCGTATGCATTGACCGCGTTCCGTCGTGGGTCACAGCGATCCGCCGAAGCCGCGGTGAAGTACTTCCTGCTCGGTTCCTTTGCGGCTGCTCTGTTGCTCTACGGTTTTGCGCTCGTCTACGGAGCCACGGGACACACTGATCTGCAGGGCATCGCGGCTGCGCTAAGGGGCCCCGCAGGCTCGCATCCGCTCTCGCTCATCGGCATGCTGCTCATTCTCGTGGGCCTAGCGTTCAAAGTGAGTGCAGTGCCGTTCCACGCGTGGACGCCTGACGCCTACGAAGGCGCCCCTACCCCTGCGACGAGCTACATGGCCGTCGTCGTCAAGGCTGGCGCATTCGCCATGATGATGCGGGTTCTCCTGGTTGGCTTCGGCGACCCACGCTCGATGTCAGCGTTCGCGGGTTGGCCACCCGTGATTGCGGGCCTCGCGGTTGTCACGATGACGGTTGCGAATCTCATCGCTGGCAGGCAAGAGTCGGTCAAGCGCATGCTCGCGTACTCAAGCATTGCGCATGCCGGGTACTTGCTTGTTGGGCTGGTCGCCACCATTCGTTCCGGAGACGCACTCTCAAGCGTGCTGTTCTACTTGCTCACCTACACCGTCTCGACGATCGGAGCCTTCGGCGGCCTCATCCTCTGCGGCAGCTACGGCAGAGAGTCCGTTAGCTTCGAAGACCTTGCGGGCCTGGGCAAACGCCATCCAGCGGTCGCGTTGCCGCTCGCGTTCTTCGCCATGTCGCTCGCCGGCATCCCGCCCACCGCGGGCTTCTTCGGCAAGTGGTACCTGCTGAAGTCAGCGATGGAAGGCGGCTTTCACTGGCTCGCGATCATCATGCTCGTGAACAGTGTCCTCGGTGCGTACTACTACCTGCGTGTGCTCGTGTTCCTCTACATGCGCGAGCCCGCGCCAGGGGCACCCGTCGCCGTTCCGATGAAGTCGGGGTACGTCGCAACGGCTCTCATTCTGGCGGGTGCATTAGTGATCTGGCTCGGCCTCTGCCCCGATGGAGCGCTCGACCTTGCCGCGAAAGCGACCCTCGCAGGCCGCTGAGCGCGCTTCGCGGTTCGCCTCGCATGGTCGGCATTCGTCACTCTCTATGTTTCATTTGCATCGTTGGGTGCCGCTCGTCGGTCCCCTCGCCCACCGCCGACGCTGCGCCCTCGCCCACCGCCGACGCTGCGCCCTCGCCCAGCGCTGACGCCCGCGCGCTCAAGCTGACCAACCCAAACCATCTGCCTGCATACGCCGGCCCGGTGGGGTCCATTCGCGGACGCGTCGTCACGCGAGGCCCAGCCGCAAGTGCGGTGACGGTCGACACCCACTCGTGCCCAAAGGCGGCGCCACACTACGCGCGCGCGTTCCGCGAAGGAGCCACGGATGGATCGGGCAACAGGCCCCTTGCCGATGCGGTCGTCGTCGTAACTGGCTACAGCGGTTTCTACGTTCCGGAGACGCGCAAGGACGTCCGCCTAGCGTTCCGCGACTGCGACTTTGAAACACACACAGTTACAGTTACATTTGGACAACAACTCTCGATAGTCAACCAGACTGACGTTCCGTTCGCTCCTCGCCTCCTGCCCTCACCGCCTTCAGTGTTGCTCATCGCGCCTCCCCAAGAGCGAGGCGACGCGGTGCACCTAGCGCCCGAGCGGCCTGGGTACTTTCGGTTGGTCGACCAACTCGGCAAACTGAAGTACCTCGAGCTTGGGGTGTACGTGCTGTTGCATCCGCTCCACACGGTCTCAGCACTTGACGGCGCCTTTCGCATCGATGGCGTTCCTGCGCAGAAGGTGACGCTCGGCGGTCGGCTCGCAAGCGGCAATCGAACGGGAACCCGCGAGGTTGACGTGCCGCCAGGGGGGACGATCGAGGTGGAGCTGCTCCTCGAGCCGTGAACCAACTTGTCAACGCGATGCCCAACGCGCGATGATGCGACCTATGGCCAGAGAACGGCGACTGTTTGATCGGCTTCTTGACACGTATGCGAAGCCGCTCGTCAAGAAGACATTCTTCTCGACAGCACGGCCCAACGACTACACGCGCTGGCTCTATCGGGCGATCCTCGACACGCAGTTTGCGGTCCGCGAGAGTTACGAATGGGCGCGCCGCGCCTTGGTTGCAACGCCGGTCTTCCTCTCGCGCTGCGCGGTCTACGGAGAGCGCATCGTGGTGGATCGCATTCCCTACATCGCGGGGCCGACGCGCATCGAACTCGGGAGCGACGTGCGCATTTCGGGGAAATGCGACATCTACGGCGCGTCGAAGGGCACGCCGGTGCTCAAGATTGGCAACGGGGTCTTTATCGCCAACGGGTGCACGTTTGCGATCGCTGAGCGCATTGAAATCGGCGATCTCGTCTCGATCGGCGGCGGCACCCATATCGCCGATACCGAGGGCCACAGTCACTACAATCCGAAGTCCGCGATTTGGGAAGTCCCGGCGGGCGAAGGCGACATCGCGCCAGTCATCATCGAAGACGGCGTTCAAATCGGACGGCAGTGCACCATTCTCAAAGGCGTACGCCTTGGCGCACGGTCCGTCATCGGCGCGCGTTCAGTCGTGAGAAGCAGCGTCCCTCCTGACTCGATCGTGATGGGCAACCCTGCCCGCGTCGTCAAGCGGATGAACCCTGATGCCCCGCCGCTAGAGCCACGCCCAAAAATCGAATCGTAGCCGCGCGAGGCGGCGTCACGCCGCTTATTGCGCCGCTCACTTCCCGACTGCCTTGACGACCGCGCTGTTCGAGGTGGGGTTCACCACGACCTGCGGCGACGTGACCTTCACGATCGCGCCAACGGAGCTCTCAGCTTCGACGATGTAGTAGCCGTACTTCGCGTACGTCTTGATGTAGTCGTAGCTCAGGTAAAAGTAGCCCGAGTGCCCGCGGCTGCTCTTCCAACTGTTTTTGAAGATGAAGTACTTGCTGTCGTGGTTGTACCCAACGGCGAGCATCGCGTGTCCGCCGGTTGCCTCTGCAGGGTTGCCGGTGCTGTCGACTTGCACGTCGATCACGCCGCTCTCGGCGGTTCCGTCAGACCAGTCGGTGCCCGCGACGTAGACGCCCATGACGAGATCGTTGCCGGCGTCCAAAAGGCCCTCGAGATACGCAGTCGAATTCGCCGTGCACGATCCCTCGCCGCCGTAGTCCTTTCCGAGAAAGACCTGCGTGCTCTTGAAGCCGTAGCGAGCCGCGCGGGTGCAGCTCGTGTCGATGTGGCTCGACGTGTCCGATGGGACCGTGGACGTGTACGGGGCCTTCGCTTCCTTGCAGACGTGCGCATCCGTCAAGTAAGTTGCCGCTTTGTACGTCGTGACGCCCGTGTTGGCCTCGCATGTGCCGGCAGTGGCCAGCATGGACACGTGGTGCGCGTGCTGCTCAGCGAAGTCTTGGTTCGCGACGCTCGTATCGGTTGGCAACTTCCAATTGAACCACGACTCAAGCGCGGCCATCGATGCGTGCGAAACGCACGTGCCGCGCGACCCTTGATCTTTAATTGAGGACTGCCGCGAGCGATGGTCAACCGAGGACGAGCGATCGGTGCGCATCGACCTGCAGGCCGACGTTGCGAGAATACCCGCGATCGACGATGCAACGAGCGACACGGCAGGCGGAGACTCGCCGGTCGGCTCAAGCGCAAGAGTGGAACCGCCGAGCGTGATCAGAGGCACGGTGCCTCGATACGAGATGCTCGCGGCCATCTTCGTCCGATCGTACTTCTTCTTGCCCGTCAGACTCACGCCTGAAGCGGCCTTGATCGTCTGGGTGCGCAGGGTCGCCGCCTGTGCGCTGCCAACCACGAACACAACCCCGACTGACAGCAAACAGAGTGTCTTCACGTGCATTCTCCCCGCAACATGCCCTTGCCCACACTGTGAACGGCTTGGGCGTCTGAAGCTACAGCCCTTTACGGACAAATCGAGCTCAGGCGGGCGGTCAGCTCATCCAGCCGCAGGTCGGCGCAAGCCCCAGCCGAAACACGCGCTTTGACGCTGGCCTCGGGCGTGTGCTCGCCGAGCTGATCGAGTTGTTCAGCGACTTGACGATAGGCTTCCCGGAACGGGAGGCCGGAACGCGCGAGCTCAATGGCCCGATCAGTAGCGTAGGTCTCTTGCTGGATTGCCTGGCGCATCCGATCAGCACGAAGGGTAAGACCCTTGACCACCGTTGGCACGAGCGCAAGCGCCGACAGCGTGTGCTCAACCGCGTGCAAAAACGGGCCTTTTGTCGCCTGCAGGTCGCGGTGGTAGCCGCTCGGCAACGAGAGCACGCTGGCGATTTCGGTCGTTGCGCCCAGAACCCGCCCGCATGCCGCGCGTAGCAACTCGACGACGTCTGGGTTGCGCTTGTTCGGCATGATCGACGAACCCGTGGTCAGCGCATCGGGCAACGTGACGAACCCAAACTCCGCGGTGTTGAAGATCGACACGTCCCATGCAAAACGCCGCACGTCGAGCAGCACCTGGGTGCACACGCTGAGCACCGCAAGCTCATGCTTGCCGCGCGAGTTCTGCGCATACATAGGGTTCACCTGCAACCGAGCAAACCCTAGCTCAGCCGCAACCCCTTCCCGGTCGAGCGCGATCGGCACGCCGTAGCCTGCCGCGGTTCCAAGCGGACACGAGTCAACCCACGCGCGTGTCGACTGCGCGAGCACCGCGTTGTCGATCATCGCCTCGGCAAAGGCGGCGAACCACAGGCCGGCGGACGATGGCACCGCTTGCTGAAGATGCGTGTAGCCGGGCATCGGCGTGAACTCCTCTTCGCGAGCTCGAAGAAGGAAGGCGCTCGCCGATGCACCAAGATGGTTCACCAACTTGTCGAGTCGATCACGCATGTAGAGGCGCAACGCGACGAGCACCTGGTCGTTGCGGCTTCTGCCTGCATGCACTCGCTTACCAATTTCGCCAAGTCTCTCGGTGAGTACGCTCTCGATGGCGGAGTGCCCGTCTTCAAAGCGAGCATCGAGGACAAACGCGCCGCTTGCGTGTGCCTGTGCGAGCTCGTCGAGTGCTGCAACCATCGCTGAGGCTTGCGCGTCGGTCAGGAGCCCCGGTTTTACAAGGCCCCGCGCGTGAGCGATCGACGCACGAATGTCGAAAGGTAACAGCATTTGATCCCAATGAACGTCCTCGCCGGCGAGGAAGCGCTGCACGGTGTCGTCGACTTGGGTGGTGCTCTTTGCCCAGAGAAAGGTCATGTCGCAATTCCTTCGAGCTCGGAAAAACCCATCGAGAGATTGAGGTTTCGCAATGCGTGGGTGGCGGCCCCGCCAAGCAAGTTGTCAAGTGTGCTGACGATGACGGCGTGAAGGCCGTCGGCGCTGACCGCGATGCCTCCGACGTTGACCGTATGCTTGTTCTGCGCGTCGCGGACCAAAGGCGCTTCGTCGCTGAGCCTCACGAGCGGCTCGTTTTCGAAGAACGCCGCGAAGCGATTGACCAGAAGTGCCCGCGTCGTCGGCTCCTTCAGCGTGACCGACGTTGTAACGGTTAGGCCGCGAAAAAACGGCGCGACGTGAGGCATGAAGAACACGGGGTGGGCTAACTGCGCGGCGACTTCGTGCTCGTGCGTATGTTCGACAAGGGCGTACGGAAGGAGGTTGTCTCGGAGAAGCGCGGGGTCATTCTTTGGGCTCGGCGACGTTCCCGCTCCACTGGTGCCACTCACGCCAAACGCATGTGCAGGACCGTCAAGAAGTGGAACGATAGGCCCAAGCGCCGCTTGAATCGCGGTTGCGTAGCACCCAGGGTTTGCAATGCGGCGTGCCCCTCGAAGGCGCGCGCGGTTGCGCTCAGCGAGGCCATAAACCCAAGAGGCGTCAAAGCGGTGGTCGGCGGAGAGGTCAATCACACAGAGATCGTGCGACGCAGCCTGAACCCACTCTGCGCTCTCGCCATTAGGCAGCGCGAGGATCAAGGCGTCGACGGGCGACTTGTGGAGAAGCGAGGGCGTCGCTTCCTCGAAGTTCAATCCAGGTGGCGCGAATTCGACTGTCTCGCTGACGGGCTGCCCCGCCTTTGTGGTCGAGCTGGCCCACGCGATCTCAAACCCGCGGTGGGCAACGAGCAGGTGCATGAGCTCCCGGCCGACATAGCCGCGCGCCCCCACAAGTCCCACGCGTTTCATGAAGGGTCCTCTAGTGAAGAGTCTTGACGACCGTCCTTGAGCGTTGCGGGCATTGCGAGTCCTCGCTCAACGCACCGCCTTATGGCCTCAAAATCTGACAAGCCACACCAAAAAACCCACCATGGGCCCGCCTTGTAGAGGCCGTCCGCGTTCTGCGCATACCACCCGTTGATTGGATTCTCAGCACGAGAGCGCCAGAAGAGTTGCGGGTTCTCCTTGCGAAGGCGATTCCAGAGGCTCCCGCCGATGCCCTCACCTTGTGCCTCCGTGGTAACCGCGAACTTGTCAAGGTACGGAACCCCGTCTTCGAGCGTAAGAATTGCGGTCGCCCGATACGACTCGGACAGGTAGATGCGGTAGGGCGCCTTCGATTCGAAGTAGCCGGCATGAAGGCGTCGTCCAAAGCACTCTTCGAGCAGCGCGCGCAGACGGTCTCGGTCGAGCGACTCAAACGCGGTGTGCACATGCACGCGCTCACCTCGACGAACGAGCGTACCGGCGCCGCGGTGGGTGAAGAGCTCTTTGGCGAGGTGGTCGGGGGAAGTGATCGACACCGATGACGTGGCGGGCAACTCGTCGAGCATCGAGGCGATCGCGGCAAGCTTGCGGCTCGTTTCCTGAGGCAGCGAGGGATCGGCCGCAAGGGCATCCCAGTCCTCACACAAGTTGACGGCGGACAAGAGCGTGCCACTCCCGTCATGAAGCCCGCCTCGTTCATTGAGAAAAACGACTTTGTGCGGCCGCAGGGCGAGTGCGAGTTCGCGCGCGGCCTGGTCGGCCTCAAGCACAACGATCTGCCCGCCTGTGGTTTCACCAAGCGGGGTTACGACTGCGAGAGCGCCGGCGCGTGCGGAGGAAATCAGGCCGGAGTCGGCTACGTGCGTCACGCTTCCGGTGAGCCCCAAACCAGGATCGTCAGCCGCTTCGACTTCGAAGACGCCTGAGGTAAACGGCCGCGCTCGGGTTCCGAGGGCCTCAAGTGATTCCACAAGTTGACGATTGGTCTCGTGCAGCGCACGTCGCGCGATCGTGAGCACATCAGGGGTCATCACCCGACGACCGCCGATGCGCGGCGAATCAATGCCGGCTTCTGCAAGGGCACGATCGACCTGGGCGCCGCCGCCATGCACCACAATGGGCACGAGGCCGACGCGTTGCAGGAAGCTAAGTGACGATACAAGGTCGTCGAGTGCCGCATCAATCACGCTGCCACTGACTTTGACGACCGCAAATTTTGGAGCGTCAACGCTCGCGTAATGGCGGAGGTACTGGTCAACCTCCTTGCGGCTACCGATATTGGCAAGCAGCTTGACTATAACATCTTGCGTCGACTTCACGTGTTTTCCCGTCGTAGGAGCGTCCGATAGATGTCGACCGCGCGCGTGAGTTCTGCAAGGTCGACGTACTCGTCAGCGGCGTGGGCCTGCTTAATGTCGCCTGGCCCAAGAACGAACGTCGCGTATCCCGCCTCAGAGAAGAGGCTTGCCTCAGTCCAAAAATCGACCGTCCCACCGTCTGTGAGTCCGGCTGCACGCACCCACTTTTCGGTTCGTTCGATGACTGACGGGTCGATGCCGGCTGCAGGTAGTGCGGGACCGAAAAAGTTCTCGGCGTAAGCGGCCGAGGGCGCGAGCGCGGCAAAATCGCGCAGTACCCTTGTGGGGTCAACGCCGGGCGGTGGCCTGACGCCAAAGCGCGCGCTCGCAAGGTCAGCGATCATGTTGGTCTTCTCCCCACCACTCACCCGTCCGATGTTGAATCGGGTGCCTGTGACGTTGCCGCCGCTGAGCGTTTGGTCAAGCGCATTGTCTAACTCGAGGGCGGCCGATGCCCACCGCATCATGTGATGTATCGCGCTGTGTGCCGATGCTCCGGCAACGGACGAGTGTGCCCCCCGTCCGCTAAACTGTAAAGTGCCTGTACCAATGCCCCGGTGGTTGCGAACTGCCAGGCAACGCGTGGGTTCGGCGACGACCACGAGGTCGTACTCCTGCTTTTCGGCAAGAAAGCCGCGCACGCAAGCCCCGGTGCCCGCTTCTTCGTCGGTCGTAAAGAGCAGAGCCGCCGGAGAGCGCACCTCGAGTGCGGCAGCAACCATCGCGGCCGCTCCCCCTTTGATGTCGCATGCCCCGAGGCCATACGCGCGGCTGTCTTCGAGGGTCAGTGTGAACGGGTCGCGCGTCCAACCGGCTGCGAGCGGCACTGTATCGAGGTGCGCGGTGAGAAGGATACGCGGGCTGCCGCGCGTAGCGAAAACGTTAACGCAGCCGTTGTCGTAGTCAGTGACCTTGACGGTAAAGTGGGGTGACAAAAGGGAAGCCATCGATTCTGCGACGCTCTTGCCTTGTCGAGGCGGGTTGCGCGAGTCACAGGCGACGAGCGCGCTGAGCATCCGAAGGAGGTCTGTCATTTGGCTGGCTAGGATCGAAGCAGTGTACTCATCCGGCGACAATGCGCTCGTCGCCGGTAGCAGCCGAACCCAAAGGCGAGCAAGAGCCACGTGGCCTGTCCGGGCCGAGACCCGGGCGCCGTTTGGCAGCCCCCAACGGGCACCGGATCGTGGGTCACTAATTGTGACGGGCTTGGTGACGCAACGGCGTCGCGTGGAGGTGGAGCTGCGTCGAGCAGACCGCCCGCGTCTTCTGCACCCGCATCCTTGGTAGCGGCGTCGGGAACGCCGGGCGCTGCGTCGGGCGGTGGCGCTGCGTCAGGCAAGAATCCGGCTTCGGCGCTTGTGTCTGCGGCTGCGTCCTGGACTGCGCCCGCGTCGTTTCCGCTTGCGCCAGCATCCGAATCCGGCGTCGCTGCCCACGAAGGCGGAGGGTATCCACCCGCGACCGCGGCGTGGTTCGCAGCCGCGCGGATGAGCGCCGCATGCGAATCGGTACGTGTGTATACGCTGTAGACACAGTTGTTCTGTGCGTCACGACCGGCGCGCGATGCGACGCCCACGCTCAGGACTTCGCCGCGATCGTAGCTCCGTTGCTCGAAAGCCGATGAGCCCGAGTCACCAGGGCAAAGCCCCGCGCCACCCAAGAACTCTTCCGCAGGATAAGGCCAGTTGGCCACGGTGTTGCAATCGTAGGCAGGGTCACCGTAACCCGACACGCAGAGCAAGTTCACATTGGGCAAGATGCGACGAACGCCCGAACTGTTCGACTCCGCGAAGCTCGTCTGGCCGAACCCCATCGCCGTGAACGCCTGTCCCATCACCGCAGGGTCGGTCATCGGCGTGAGCAGCGGCGTTGCGGGCGTGACGCCAGCAACCGTGGATGTGAGCTCGAGTAAGGCGATGTCTTGGCCGCAGAACGTGTTTCGCCCCGGCGTAGAGATCTGCCGCACGCCGTACCACGTGGTGCACGAGGGCGAGAGAACGTCAGAACACGGGGACGCGATCACGGCGCTTGGCGCGACATTGGTTCCAAAGGTTGACGTTGCGCAAGCGATCGACGTGGGCGTGCTCGCAATGCAGTGGCGCGCGGTCAGAATGAGGTTCGGCGCGATGAGCGTTCCAGTGCACAGCGCGTTGCTGTTGATGATCAGCCCCATGCTGAACGTATGCGTCGTATCGAGCGTGCCTCCCTGAATGGGCTCCACGGCTGAGTCGAGGTGCTGCGACGAGCAAGCCGCGCTGAGCAGTAGGCAAACGAAGTTGAGGCCGCGACGCATTGCGCCCTCGGAACGGCATTTCCACCGAATGCTTGACCTGGCCTAACCCGCTAATCGTCGTCCTGGTATTCGCCGTCAGGAAGGTTATCGAAGCGCGTGTACTCCCGGTCGAATCGAACCTTCGCCGTTCCGGTAGGGCCGTTGCGCTGCTTGGCGATGATCAGCTCGGCGATCCCCTTCTGGTCGGTGTCCGGGTTGTAATAGTCGTCGCGATAGATGAAGCAGATGTTGTCCGCGTCCTGCTCGATTGCGCCCGACTCACGAAGGTCAGAGAGCTGAGGCCGCTTTGATTTCTCGCTGCGTGTTTCGACGGCGCGGTTGAGCTGCGACAATGCGATGACGGACACTTTGAGCTCTTTGGCGAGTCCCTTCAGTCCTCGCGAGATCTCGCTGATCTCTTGCTCGCGCGAGTTGAGCCCTTCGCGCCCTCGCATCAGCTGAAGGTAGTCCACGACTACGAGGCCAATCTTGCGAATCGGCCTCCCAGTCTCGTCGAAGCGATCGAATTCAGCTTGCAGGCGTCGCACTTTGGCGCGCAGCTCGAGGATGTTGATGCCTGGCGAGTCATCGACCCACACAGGCAGCCCACCGAGGAAGGAAGCGGCCTGGGTGAGCTTGCTCCAGTCTTGCGGCGACAGGAAGCCCGTTCGGATTTTGCTCACGTCGACCTTCGCCTCAGCGCAAACCATACGGTTGCCGATCTGCTCGCGCGGCATTTCGAGGGTGAAGATCACAACACCACGTCCAGGCTCTTCAAACTTTTCGTCAGGCTTATTGACGTTCTCACGCTGACGCGGCGTTGCCACATTCGTGGCCAGGTTGAGCACGAAGCTTGTCTTTCCCATGCCGGGGCGCGCAGCGATGATGGAGAGGTCGCCTTCGTGAAGTCCGGCCGTCAGGCGGTCATAGCGATCGAATCCCGTCGGGACACCGGTTGTGCGCTCGCCACGCGCCATTGCATCGGAAAGTTGCTTGAACGATTTCTTGACGACGTCGAGGAGTCGCTCAGTGGAGACCGATTCCTGGGTACGTGCGATTTGGTAGATCGATTGCTCGGCGTCATCGATGAACGCCTGCGCCAGGCCGTAGTCAACGTAACCTTGTGCGGCCACTCGCTGGCAGGTGGCGATGACCTGCCGCACGCGCCATTTTTCGTGAATCGTCTTGCCGTAAGCCGCTACGTTGGCGACGACGGGCGCAGCATTGAGCACGTCGGTCAGGTACGACATGCCGCCGACCTGCGCGAGACGCTCGCGGTTCTTGAGCCACGTGCCAATTTGGACCACGTCGACTGGCTGACCAATGGTCCGAAGCTCGATGCACGCTTCGAAAATGCGACGGTGCGCCTCGGAGTAGAAGTGCTCGGCCTTCAGGAACTCAAGCACCTTGTCGAGAGCCAGCGGGTCCACCATCACTGACGAAAGGACGGCGCCCTCGGCATCAAGGTCATGCGGGGGAACACGGCCCTCAACGACGATCGGTTCCTGATCGCGGAACTTCCCACCATTTGCCCGGAACTTTTCCACAGGTACTCCCCCGAAATTGACGACGCGCCTCGATCGGCGAGCGACCGAAGCGCGAAGCTTCTACAGAACGAAACAGAGGACTTACTTCGAGACGACGTTGACCTTGAGGGTCGCCGAGATCTCAGCGGTGAAGCGAACGGGAACTTCGAAGGCACCAAGAGCCTTGATGGGCTCAGGCAACTGGATGCGCTTGCGATCGACCTTTTCGCCGAGCGCCGCGACCGCAGCTTCGATGTCTTTCGAAGTGACCGACCCGAAGAGCCGGCCGTCTTCGCCGACACGCTGAACGATCTTCACGGAGAGCGAGGATAGTTTTGCGGCCGCGTCGGTGTACTCCTTCTTCAGTTTGTCGGCGCGAGCAAGAGCGATTGCGCGCTGGTGCCCAACGCGGCTCTTGTTGGCTGCGGTTGCAGGCAACGCAAGCTGGCGCGGAATGAGGAAGTTGCGTGCAAAGCCCGGGCGAACGCGAACGAGGTCGCCGGACACGCCGACGTTGTCGACGTCGTGTTGCAAAATGACTTCAATGGCTGCTGGCATGGTAAATCTCCTTAACCAGTCACGGTGAAGGGCAAGAGCGCGATGTTGCGCGCGCGCTTGACGGCCAGGGTGATCTTGCGCTGGTGAAGCGCGCAGTTGCCGCTGATGCGACGGGGCACAATCTTGCCGCGTTCAGAGATGAAGTAACGAAGCGCTTGCGGATCTTTGTAGTCGATCGGCAATGCCTTGTCGGAGCAGTACTTGCAAATGCGCTTCTTGCCGGTGCGGCGGCGCATGTCGCCGTTCAGGTCTGGGGTACGATCTTTGTCATCATCAATCACGGTGAACTCTCCACTCGTTGGGCGAAATCAGTTTTCCTCGGGCGCGGCAGGCGCAGCGGCAGCTGCAACGGCAGGCGCGGCCTTTGAAGCGGCATCTTCGAAGTCGTCGTCCGCGTACTCTTCTTCTTCGCGGCGACGGCGGTGGCTAGGCTCGGGATCGAGCAGGCCGAGCGAACGCTCGAGGGAATCGTCGTGGGAATCGTCCGCGGGCAGCTCAAGGCGCTCCCACTTCACCGCATCTGGATCGACCGAAACGGTGGCCGCATCGACGCTGTCCGTGAGAAGGATCGTCTGGTACTTGATGACCGAGTCGTTCAGCTTGAGATTGCGCTCGAGCTCTGCCACGAGACCGCCGCGGCCGAGGTACTTGACGTAGATGTAAACGCCACGCTTCTCTTTTGCGACGGGGTACGCGAGCTTGCGACGGCCCCAGGCTTCAACCCTGACAAGCTTGCCCTGCTCGCGATCGATGACTTCGGTCACGCGGGTCTGAACCTTGTCGGCCGTATCGGCATCGACGCCTGATTTCAGGATGTAGATGGTTTCGTATTCGCGCGAGCGCACGTGCCCGGCTGTTGCTGTTCCCATTTGGATTCCTCCTGGACAAAAGGCCCAAGCGAGGCGCTTGGACGAGGACCCACCCGGCGAACCGAGCGGGGAGCGCGCGGAGATAGCACAGGCAGGGGGCCTTGCGCTAGCCCTTGCGGTTGGCGTGGTTCATTGCGGCGAGTACGCCATGCTTCAGGATGAGGTTCGTCGCATCAGCCGCGCGCCCGATCACGTCGTCAAGCTGCTTGCGTTCCTCGCTCGCGAAGCCGCTGAGAACGTAACTTGCGACGTCGCCTTTAAAGTCGACAGGGGGCCGCCCAATGCCGACCCTCACGCGCGCGAAGTCCGGTGAACCCATGCGCAGGATGATGCTGCGCAGCCCATTGTGGCCGGCGTGACCGCCACCCAGCTTGATGCGAACGTCAGCGAACGGAACGTCGAGCTCATCGTGAATGACGATGAGGTTGTCGAGTGGGACTTTGAGAAATGCCGCCGCAGGCTGAACGCTCTCGCCGGACAGGTTCATGAAGGTGGCGGGCTTGAGGAACGCGAGCTCGCCCGCGATGCCAAACTCGCCCGAGAACTTGGACTTGAACGACGCGCCCACCGCACGAGCGAGCGCGTCGACAACCATGTAACCAACGTTGTGACGATTGTCCTCGTAGTGACGACCGGGATTGCCGAGGCCAACGACGAGATGCATGGGGAAATCCGAACGTAATCGGATCGGTTACTTCTTCTTTGCGTCTTTGGCTGGCTTTGCGTCGGGCTTTGCAGCGGCCTTGGAAGGGCCGGCCTTGGGATCCACCGCGGCTGCCTTGGGATCAACAGCACCGGCAACGACAGCCGTCTCCTCGGTACGGTCCTTCTCGGGCGCGACAATCGCAACGAGCGTTTGCTCCGCGGCGTAAAGAACGGCCACGCCCTCTGGCAGCGTGAGATCTTTGGTCGACGTGTGTTCACCGAGCGCAAGGTGCGAGATGTCCACTTCGATTTTTGCGGGGATTCTTCCTGGGAGGCAGCGCACCGGAAGCATGCGGTAGACCTGACGAAGCATGCCGCCCTGGCTGAGGCCGACGGCCTTGCCAGTCGCGAAGAACGGGACTTCAACATCGACCGGCTGGTCGAGTTGCACCTGCACGAAGTCGACGTGCTCGAGCTTGCGGGTGAGCGGGTGGTAGCTGTACTCGCGGATCATGACGGTCGACTCATCTTTGCCGTCCGTGACGAACTTGATGACGGTGTTTTGACCGTGTTCGCTCTTGAGGATGTTGATGATCTCTTTTGGCGTCACCGCAACGGCGGTCGCTGGAAGGCCACGTCCGTACGTCACTGCGGGGACTGAACCAGCATTGCGAAGACGTCGGCAAGCGCCTTTACCAAGGCCTGTGCGGGACTGAGCTTGAAGTGTGGGCATCGACATGATGAGTGGCTCCTGAATGACCGGTCCGCCTTCGTTTTACGAAGAAGGCCTTGGGGTTTCTGTTCACGAGCTCGAAGATTCGAGCAAGAGGCGCCCTGTTAGCAGAGGTGCCCGCGGCGCGAAAGGTCGAACCAGCAGGTCAAACCAACAGCCCAAACCAACAGCCCAAACCAACAGCCCAAACCACGCGGTGTTCCGCGTGTTGAAGTCCGACACACCCACGCCTCACCCGGGCCCCGACACAAACAAAGTCACGCAAACAACGAACTCACCGAATCCGAGCTGTGAATGCGCCGGATCGCTTCGGCCAAAAGGCGTGCGATCGACAGCTGCTTGATCTTTGGGTTGTCGCGCGCGAGCAGCGGAAGCGGTGTCGTGTCCGTCACGACCACCTCGTCGAGGGCTGAATCGTTGATGCGCTGAACCGCAGGACCCGAGAGAACGCCGTGCGTCGCGCACGCGACAATCCGCTTCGCGCCGGCTTCGCGAAGTGCCCTCGCAGCGCTGCAAAGCGTGCCCGCTGTATCGATCAGGTCGTCGATGATGATGCAGTCCTTGCCTTGTACGTCACCGATGAGGTGCATCACTTCGCTCACGTTGGCGCGCTCACGGCGCTTGTCGATAATCGCGAGGCTTGCGTTAAGTCGCTTCGAATACGCGCGCGTGCGTTCAACGCCGCCGGCGTCAGGCGAGACGAACACCGTCGAAGAATCGAAGTTCTTGCGGAGGTAGTCGTCGAGGAAAATCGGCATCGCGTAGAGATGGTCGAATGGGATGTTGAAGAAGCCCTGGATCTGACCCGCGTGCAGGTCGACCGAAACGACGCGGTTGATGCCAGCCGTTTGGTAAAGATCGGCGACTAACTTTGCCGTGATGGGCGTGCGCGGCGCCACCTTGCGGTCTTGGCGTGCGTACCCGTAGTAGGGGATGACGGCGGTGATCGACCCGACCGAAGCACGACGAAGCGCGTCGCACATGACGAGGAGCTCCATGACGTTGTCGTTGGCTGGACTGCCTGTCGATTGAATGACGTAGGCGTCGACGCCACGAACGTTTTCGTTGATTTCGACGAACGACTCACCGTCGCTGAATCGCGTGGTCTTGCTCTTGGCGAGGGGCGTTTCGAGGTGCGCGGCGATTGAATTGGCAAGGGTGGGGTTCGAATTGCCTGAGAAAATGCAGACTTTCTTCAACACACCGGCCTCCAGTCATCGAGCACGGGCCCGAGGGCGCGCCAGCTGTAACGCCCGCGTGCGGCTGCGTCAAATACGTTGGCGCCTGGTCACCATTGGCGGGAGAGACGTTCACTTGAAATCCACGGATCCCGTCGCGCTCGCCCC
>CAMBEV010000035.1 GCA_945865595.1 Nannocystis exedens
TGAGTTGGGACCACTTGGCAAGCGTGCGACGAGGGCGATCGTGCGTTCGATGCTCCACAACCGCGCCGCTGACCCGAGCTACGAAGAGCTGTGCGAGCAGATCGCGGCGCAGGCAGCGGGGTCACCCCTTTTCGCCGAAGAGCTCTCGCGCCTCGCAGCTCAAGGGCGCGATTCAGCACTCGCTCCAACCATAGAAGCCGCGTTGCAAACGCACCTCGATGCGCTCGACGATCGTGAGCGCGACACGGCGATCAAATTATCGGTCTTCGGCGCCCTCGGGTGGGACGAAGGACTCGAAGCGCTCGGCGCAAAGAACGTGAACGACGCGCTGCGCGATCTCGCTGCGGCAGAAGTCTTGATTGAGCAAGCACGGTCGCGTTTTGCGGGCGCCCGCGAGTGGTCGTTTAAGCACGCGCTCATGCGTGAAGTCGCGTACGCGGCACTGGGCGAAGAAGAGCTCAAGCGCCTGCACGCGCGCGCGGGTGCTTGGCTGGCGGGTCGAGGCGAGCTCGACGGCGTCGTCGCGAAGCACTTCGAGCTGAGCGGGGACTTTGCAACGGCCGCAAATCACTGGGAGCGCGCTGCAAGGCGCTCGCTCGCTGCGAACGCGCTGTCCGACGCCGCGGCACTCGCCGATCGCGCGCTGACCTTCGCCGAAGACAAACCCACAACCTTCACTCGCGCGCTGTTGCTCGATGAGGTTTGGAGCCGCCAAGACGCGCGCGCCGCAGAGCGCGAAACTGCCGTTCGGGCGCTTGAAGAATCGGTCTACGACGAGCAGACCTCGATTCGCGCAAAAGGTGCCCGAGTACGTTACGAAGACGCGCGCGGCGGCAACGACGAGACGACGAAGGGTCTCGACGAGGTGCGCTTGCTAGCGCAAGTAGCGGGCATCGTAGACGAGGAGACCCGGTGCGCTGCCGCCCTTGCCTCAAGACTCGCTTACGGGGGTTCGCTTCCAGAAGCCGAGGCGGTCGCGGCCAGCTTGTTGCAAATTTCCGCTCGCGAGGGCTGGGCGGGCGCGGCGATCGACGCGTGGCAGACGCTGGCAGTCGTCTATCAAGCGCGAGGGCAGGTGGGCGCAGCCCTCGACGCGCGCCGCCAAGCGGTTGCAAAAGCGTCAGAAGCGGGCCTCAAAACAAGACAAGCGCAGTTACAAATAAATGTCGGTTTCGCGCTAACTACGCTGGGAGCGCGCGATGAAGCTCACGAAACCGTGCTCGCAGGAATCAGCCTGGCGCAAACAATCGGATCGCCCGGCGTCGAACGTCTCGGCAAGATGATCCTCCTCTGCTGGAGTGCAGCATTTGGCACGCTCGAATCAGACGTCAAGTTACTTACCGAGCCTCGCCAAGTCGCGAATGCGGCACTTGGCGGTGCCTGGGTACCTCGCGATCGCGCGACCCTCGGCATTCTGTACTATCGAGGAGCCGAATTGCTCCGGCAGCACCAAGATGCGCAAGCCATGCTCGACGCCCGTCGCCTCTTGCAGATAGCGACCGAAGGCTACCGCGCAACGCGCATGCTCGACGTGCTACCCGTCGCGCTCGGGCTACTCGCAGAAGCTGAGCTCCATACCGGCCAGCCCCTCCGCGCGCGTGAGATCGGCGAAGAGGCCGAGGCTCTACTTGCGTCTGCGGCGGCGAGCCTTCTCAACGAAGCGCCGATCTATCTGGCCTTGCACGATGCGCTCGTCGAGCTGGGTGATCTCCGCGGTGCGCGCGCGGTCATCGAACGCGGGCTGCCGCGCCTTGTCACGCGTGTTGAGGGCCTCGACGGGACACCGTACGCACGTCGCTTTCTCTCTGAGCTACGGCACAACGCGGGGCTTGTGGCATCGGCCGACGCCTATGGGCTGCTGCCTGAACCATTGGTTCACCTTATTGACGATTGAGATTCCCGCGCCAAAACGAGCACGTCGTAGAGCGCCTGGGCACTCTCGACCCACGACGTCGGACCTGCAGCTAGAATCACTTTTTCGTGCCACTCGCGGTCCAGCGCCTCAAGCAAACCCGCGGCGAGCGATGCCGGGTTTTTCGCCTCCACGACGATTCCGGTCGCTGAGTCGGCGAGCACGTCGGGAATGCCGCCCACGCGGCTTCCTACCACGGGCCGTCCACACGCAAGTGCTTCGAGCACCACGTTCGGCGTGCCCTCAGCGTGACTCGGCAACGTGAACACATCGGCCGCCGCGATGTAGTCCGCAACCTTCGCGAGCGGTTGCGGCCCGACGAGAAGTACAACGCCCCGACGCACCAACGGGTGCTCGACAAGCTTATTCCGAAGAACGCCGTCGCCAACAAGCACCAACCGTGTCGTCGGTTTCTGGGCGACTACGGTCTCGAACGCGGCCATCAAGTCAGCGACGCCCTTCTGCGGCTCAATTCGGCCAACGAAAGTTACAATTTGGCCATCCAACGCGAGTCCCAGGTCCTGGCGGACGTGCTTCCTATCGCGCGGATAGAACACCTCCGTGTCGACCCCGTTTCGGACCAGGTGCAACTTCTCGCGTGGCACGCCGATGCTCGCGAGTTCATCTGCGAGCGCCCTTGACACCGCCACCACGGCATTCGCCTTCGGCAGGATTCGTGCGATTTGAGGTCTCGCAAATCGATCTTGAGCCACAACATTAACGTCTGACCCATGCACCTTCACCACCACGGGCTTGCCAAGCATCTTCGCGGCCAACGTCGCCGCACACCCATCGGGGAATGCCCATGTACCGAGAATGACGTCGGCACGCGCAAGCACCGATCGATACGGCGCGAGCGACGACAAAAAGAGTGGCAACGCCACGGCTAAACCGACCTTCGGCAGATACATTTGCCGCATGATGTGGGTCGTGATGCCGTAGTTGGTTTCCACCGGTGGCAAGGCCGCGAGCATGGCAGCTCGTCTCGGCTTGCCGATCTGAGCCGCTCCCGGGATGTGCGGGATAGGGACGATCACTTCGATGTCGCACAGACGCTGCAGTGCCGCAAATTGCTGCCGATTGAACGGCGCCGATAAAGGCTCGAGACTGTTCGGGAAGATCTTCGTCACGGCAACGACGCGCATGAAACACATCCTACTCGGGCCTGTCGCTGAATCGCGATAGCATCGGGGCATGCGCGTCGTGCACGTGGTGCAGTGCCTGGGTCTTGGCGGACAAGAGCGGCTTATCCTCTATCTTTCGCGTGAGCTGAAACGCCGTGGGCATGAGCCTCACGTTATTTCGCTCACTCCAGGTGGCGAATTCCGACCTGAGTTTGGAGACATCCCGGTTCACGATGTTCCGCGTCGTGGCGGCATCGACTTGCTTGTCGGACTGAACATGGCGCGTGTGCTTAGCCAACTGAAGCCTGACGTCGTGCACACGCACAACCCATCGCCCATGTTCTGCACGGTACCTGCTGCCAAGATGCTCGGCATCCCTCGGCTGGTTCACACCAAGCATGGCGCCAATATTTACGGGTCGAAGAGCCTGTGGGGTGCTCGCGTCCTCGTGCGCGCCCTCTCGGCGCTGGTGTGCGTCTCGGAGGGCACGGCCGACGTCGCGCTTCACAAAGAGCTTGCACCCGCGCGCCTCGTTCACGTGATTCCAAACGGGATTCCCCTCAAAGACTTCCAGCCGAACGCGGAGGCACGGGTGAGAATCCGGAGCCAACTCGGCATTCCCCAAGATGCGCGCGTCGTTGGATCGGTCGGGCGGCTCGCCCCAGAGAAGAACTACCCCCTACTGGTCAAGGCAATGGTTCCGTTGCTTGACGAACGAACACGCCTCCTATTGGTGGGTGGCGGCCCAAGCGAGCGTGAAATCCGCGATTCGATCCCGGAATCGGTGCGCCCGTTTGTGTCGCTCATGGGCGTGCAACGCGACGTTCCCGCGTGCATGGCTGCGATGGATCTGTTTTCGCTTACGTCAACCACAGAGGGCCTGCCGCTCGTGATTCCAGAAGCCTTGTCGATGGGCATTCCGGTCGTTGTCACCGCCGTTGGCGGCCTCCCGAGCATTGTGACGCCCGAAGTCGGCATGCTGCGCCCGTCTGGGGATCATGAAGGCCTTACAGAAGCGTTCACGCTGCTGCTTGAAGACGCCCCACGCCGCTCCACGATGGCTGCTTCGGCGCGCGCTTATGCACAAGAGCGCTTTAGCATTGAGTCCATGACGGATGCCTATCTGGCCCTGTATAGCTAGGGCTCACCGACCCCGATGCTCGAACTGCTCCGCTCACCGCGCCGGCTCCTGCTCTTCCTCTTTGAGGGTGTGCTCGTCGCACTTTCGGTTGTCCTGGCGAGCTGCCTGCGCATGGGTCTCGAAGGCGGCCTGCGCTACCTGCACCTTACGAAAAAGGCGGCGCTCGTCGCGCTCGTGTTTCAGGGCGCGCTTTATTATTCCGGCCTGTACGACATGCAAGCGGTTCGGTCCGCGCGCACGGTGTTCGAGCGCGTGCTGCGTGGCGTACTGCTCGGCAGCGCGATGCTCTTGCCGATATTCTATGTCGTGCCCTGGATGGGCGTCGGCCGCGGCATTTTTCTCACGTCAGCGGCCCTTGCGGTGCTCGTCCTTCCCGCGTGGCGCATCGCCTACAACCGTGTCAGCGATAGCTCCGCGTTCTATCGTCGCGCCATCGTCATGGGTCACGGCGCTCTCGCTCAGGAGATCGCCCAAATGGTGCGTACGCAGCGCCATCTCGGCCTCGAACTGGTGGGCTTACTCACCCGCGACCGCGGTCAGGTCAACCACGCCGAAGGGATAATCGCAACCTACCGCGATCTATTTGAGGTCGCCACACAACTTGACGTTAGCCTCATCATCGTGGCCTACCCCGATCGGCGCGGAACGCTGCCGGTTGACCAATTGCTGGAGTGTAAATTCCGTGGCGTCGAGGTCATGGAGGGCATCCAGTTCTATGAGCGCGAATGTGGAAAGCTCTACGTGCGTGAACTGAAGCCGAGCCAACTCATCTTCGCTGAAGGCTTCAACGTGTCGCCCGGGCAACGTCGCCTCAAACGCATTCTTGACGTGGTGTGCGCCACGATCGGCCTGATTCTTGCGGCTCCACTCCTGCTCTTGACGATCACGGCGATCAAGCTCGAATCGCGCGGGCCCGTGCTCTATAGGCAAGTGCGCGCTGGGCAATTCGGCAAGCTGTTTACCATTCTCAAGTTTCGCTCGATGCGTATCGACGCCGAAGCTGCAGGTGCTCAGTTCGCACAAAAGAACGACCCGCGCGTAACTGCGGTCGGACGCTTCATCCGCAAGACCCGCCTCGACGAACTGCCTCAGCTGTGGAACGTGCTTCAAGGCGACATGAGTATGGTCGGCCCAAGACCCGAACGCCCTGTCTTCATCGAGAAGCTCGAGCAGCAGGTGCCTTACTTCAAGCAGCGGCTCTACGTGAAACCCGGCGTGACAGGCCACGCGCAGGTTCGCGCTCCGTACGGCGCGACGACCGAAGACATGATCGAGAAGCTTCAGTACGACCTCTTCTACATCAAGAGCTGCTCGGTGCTGTTCGACCTGTCGATCATGTTCGACACGGTGAAGGTCGTGCTTTTTCGCATCGGATCGCGGTGATTTTTACTTTATTGTCTTCCACTGCTGAAGGACCTTGCGGAGGGCCTCGGGTTCGGTGGTGGGAAGCGGCTGGCTCTTTTGGTCTTTCGAATTGAGGCCGTGGCAGACCGCGCAGACGCGCACTTCGCCTGGCTGGAATGTGACCCAGTAGCGCTCTCGTACGACCGGCGTGCCGGTTGCGTCGTTCAATTGCCAGCTGAGTGCGCGCCCCGATGGGACGAACGCGGCCGTGGACCCGTCCGACTGAATCGGTACCGCGCCCGGTTGGGTTGAAGAGCCGTTGAGCGCTGTCGCCGCCGAATCGTGAAGGAACTGCGCAAGCACGCGGCGGCCGGTCACGTCCGTCGAGCCGCGAATCAAGTCGCCTTGGACGAACTGCAGCTGCGAGATGTTGTACGTTTTCCCGCTCGTCACCGTTTGCGTTGAGCCGTTGGCAACCTTGAGATTGAACGGCTGCTGACGGTCCAAGAAATCGCGGACGGTTACATTTCGGCTGACGAGCAGCGCGAGTTTGCGATCGCTCATCCACTTCTGAAATTCGGTGAGCTGGACTTCAGTCGCACTAAAGACGTTGGCTTCGGGCGTCGGAAGCACCGCAGAGCGACGCGCTGGAATTGGGCGGGTGTAGATCTCAATGGGGTCGATCTCCCAGAGTTCACCGCTGAACGTCGCTTTTTGATCCGGCGTATAATACTCGATCGACTTCTTGATGCCGTCGGTGAGCCGCTTGCCTGGAACCCAGTAGTCGCCGTCCTTCTTGAGCGTCACGAGCCGGAAGTAGTAGTTCGATCGCTTGACGCCATCGATGGTCGTGAGGTCTTCCTCGCCGCTTGCGGGCGTGTACGCGGCGACGAGCGAACCGTCGGTGAGCGGCGTAGGCGACCGATAGTGGCCCATCGGTTTCGACGGCGTGAGTTCCCGCGTGTTCGGGTCGGTGATGTACTCAACCGACGCTCCATCGGCCGGCGCCTTATCGGGCAAGGCGATCGCGGCGATCATGCCTGATGCCGCTGCTCCGAACTCGGGCGTTTCGACAAAAAAGAAACGCCCTGCTTGCCTCGGATCTTCACGCAGTTGATGCATCGTGTTGATCAGATTCGGGTTTGTGCGTTTCGATGTTTCGGAGATGAACTCCACGACGTTCGGGTCCCCTTTGATCGCCGCCGAGAAGTAGCGATTGAGCTCGTGGCGCCCGATGTGATTGAGCGTCTCGAGCTCGGTGCCGTCTTCGTTCATCTGCCATGGCAAAAACAGATTGATCGAGTGGCCGAGGAGGTTGGTTCCTGCCAGCAAGTCGGTCCGTGCAGCGCGTGGTTCAGGAAACACCTCCGTGCGCGCGCTCGTCTTCTTCGAACTCACGCTCTCGCCGTCGTAGTTGAAACAGCCATGCCTGTTATCGGTGGAGTCATTCTGCTGATCGCGCGTGAGGTGGTCCCAGCGCGAAAAAACCACGCGACCGGCGCTGTCGATCGAAGGGCCAAAATCGCCAGATGGGGCATGGTCAAGTAACTTGAGTTCTCCGTTTGCGGAATCGAGACTGTAGATGCCGACGTTTGTCGCAAGCGATTCGTATTCGTCAAGCTGCGGATACAAATGCGTTTGACCGTCAAGAGGACGATCGGAGGTGAAGAGAATGCGATCGTCGGTGCCGTAAATGGGGCTGACGTTATTGTACGATTCAGGTTGGTTCTTCACCTTCGTGATCGTCGCCTTCTCACCCTGCGCGAGCCCAGTCACTTCATAGAGCTGCCAACGGAATTCGCGCTGCTCGTATTGCTTCAGGGGCGCGCCAACCACCATGCTGAAAATTGCCTTGGTGCCGCTCCAATGCGGCGCGGGCTGGCGCACGGCGATTGCGTTGCCGAGTTGAAGACCTGCGTTGCCGAAACCCGCCTCCTCGGTGAGGTTGCGTAGACTTGCGTCGGGGTAGCGAATCCAGAGATCGCCACCGCGAGGCGCTTTGTTGATCTGCGCGAAATGGTTGCCGAACACTGTGGCGATGGTCCCAAAGTCTGGCGCTTGGGGGACCTGCGTTACGAAGAGGAGCGCGTTGACGCCGATTTCACCTGGCTTTACATCCGGTAGTTCGGACGCTGACGGGCCGCCCAGCGTCGCTGGGGCCGCTCCGTTGGGGTCACCGACGTCGCCGGTGCAGCTAGCCAAAACGCCACTTGCGAGCAGTACAAAAGTCGCAATCGATAGACCCACTCGCCGCATGCAGGGACTCTCCAGGTAATCCGCATCATTGTACGCGGCGCCCTGGCCTCGGATGGGAAACGGGCATTCGCCGGATGCGAATAAGACGCCGGCGAGTACCGCTTACCTTCTGACTCAGAAGGCCGTAACTGCAGGAACGGTTCGGCGTCGACCTGCGACATAAGGAGCAACCAATGAAGAGACCTTGCGTTCGGATGGCCCTCTCAGCGTTTGCCGCACTCGGCATTGCAAGCTGCTCAACCCGAACGCACGAGGTGTGCGTAACGTCCACATCGTCACCCATTGTTGGCGCGTGGAGCGCCACGCCGGCGAGCCTCAGCGTTGCCCGAAGCCAGTTCTCACAGACGGGGCTGGCGATCCACTTGAGCAATGGCAACATTTTGATCCCGGGCGGAGGCACGGGAGGCGGCGCTGTTGCGGCCACCGACGTCTACCAAAATGGCGCGTTCATCACGGCGATGAACTTGCCGATGGCGCGAACGCATGCCGCGGCGATCGCGCTCGATAACGGAGCGGCCCTCTACGCGAGCGGCGCTGCGACGACGGGCCCAACGACGATCGCCGATCGTTTTAACTCGGGGTCGAACGACTGGCCGTACCTAGGCATTACCCAGGTGGCACGCACGGCGCCCGGCACCGCTCGCCTCCCCGACGGCAAGGTCCTTATCGCTGGCGGAGGCACCAACTCGGCTGAGGTCTTCAACCCGACGAACAGTCAGTTTGCGCTGACGGGCGCCCTCTCGGTTCCCCGCTCGGGGCCGCTGGCTGCTGTGCTGCCTTCGGGCAAGGTGGCGATCATTGGCGGCGTAGGCAGCGCCGCACCGATCGAAGTGTTCGACGCCACCTCCGGCGTCTTCACAAGCGGCCCGAACCACGGCCCGGGCAGCTTGACCCAAGCGACCGCGGCGCTCTTGCCAGATGGCAAGATTCTTTACTGTGGCGGCTGCGGCGCGCCCAGCACGTGCACGACCCCCTCACTCGCTGCATGTTACACATTTGACGGCGCAACGGTTTCTCCTACAGGCGCGCTCACGCAGGGTCGCGGCTCGCACAACATGATCACACTCCCGACGAACAGGGTGCTGATCGTGGGCGGCATCACCAGCGGCAGTCCCATCGGAAGCGCTGCCGAGTACGACCCGACCTCCGGACAGTGGACGAGCACCGGAGGCCTGCTGACGGCGCGCTACGATGCGACGATCGCGCTGCTGCCCAACGGTCAGGTGCTCATCGCGGGCGGCCGAACAAGCGCGAGCAGCATGCTCGCAAGTACCGAGATTTACGACCCCGGCACACCTGTCGTGTGCAAGGTTCGGCAACCTGACGGCACGTGGGCCACGCTCGCCAACGGAACCGCGTGCACAGCCGGCACTTGCCAAGCGGGTGTATGCGCGCCACTGCCGGGTAGCGACGCGGGAGCAGCCAGCGACGGTGCAGCCGACACGGGCCCCCCACCCCCACCTCTCGACGCTGGGATCGACGCAGCCGTGATCCCACCACTCGACGCTGGGATCGATGCACCCACCGACGCAAAAAGCGATGCGGACGCCAATGCACCGGCCGACGCCGCACCCGACGCATCGACGGACACTGACGCAGGTGCTGACGCGGCCACCGACTCCGGCGCAGGCTCACGCGACGCGTCGTGCACAACGACCGAGACCAAGGAGGGTTGCTCGTGCTCCACAGTGCCTTCGCCGACCACGCCGAGGAGCACATTCGCACTCGCCGCATTCGCCGCCTTGTGCCTCGCGCGCCGCAAACATCGGTCGAAGCTCTGATTCGAACGGCCCGAGGTCGACCGTGCTGCCGCGCGCGATGCCAGAGTGGTCGAACGCGGCATCGCTGATGAACGCGCCCTTGTTGATCACGGGAGCCGAGGGAAGTGGTCTGAAGTCGGCCACTACCGAACCGGCCGACGAGGTAGGAAACTTTGTGAACCATGTCGGCGCTGCCGAGGTTACGCTCCTCCGTTGAGGAGTACGCGCCATGAAAGCCATTCGCACGGTCGCCGTCCTGGTAGGCAGCCTTCGCAAGGATTCGCTCAATCGCAAACTCGCCCGCGCACTCGCCGAGCTCGCGCCGTCGACGCTCAAGTTTGAGTTTATCGAAATCGGTGACCTCGCCCTCTACAACCAAGACCTGGAGCCCGACGCGCCATCGTCCTGGCTCGAGTTCCGCAAGCGGGTGAAAGCCGCCGATGCGGTCCTCTTCGTCACGCCCGAGTACAACCGATCAGTGCCTGGGGTGCTCAAGAATGCGATCGACGTCGGGTCGCGTCCGTCCGTCCAAAACGCGTGGGCGCGAAAGCCCGCCGCGGTCATCAGCGTGTCGCCCGGGGCGTTGG
Source organism: Nannocystis exedens (assembly GCA_945865595.1). Classification (GTDB taxonomy): domain Bacteria; phylum Myxococcota_A; class Polyangia; order Polyangiales; family Polyangiaceae; genus JAHFDX01. The sequence goes on from CAMBEV010000035.1 coordinate 10,125, forward strand.
GGGCTTTCGGCGCAAATCACCATCTCCGCCAGTCGCTCGTCTCGCTGAATGTGCCAACCATGCCGCAACCCGAAGCGTACATCGGCGGGGCCGGGGACCTATTCGACGCCGAGGGGAAGATCACGAAAGACAAGACGCGCGACCTGTTGCAGCAATTCGTCAATGCGTTTGACCAATGGGTCTCGCTGCAACTGGATGCGAGCGGGCCCTCGCCTACGTAGGCTTCGGGGCGAAACGATTTTGGCGCGCTCGCGCGCTCAGCGCAGACGGCAATCCGAGCTTCGCGACCGTGCTCAAAGTCGCCCGCGCACTGGGTGTGCGGCTGCACGTACAGGCGGCGTGAACGGACGCAACGGTTCAGAACGTCCACCAGAGCGCAGCTGCCGGCGAGAGGGAGACGCCTTGTAAAGACACTTGACCACTACCGTACGCGCCCCAAATGCGTTGGTAAGTTGCGCTCATCTCAAGCGCCACGTGGATCGGCCGAAGCCCCGCCGCGAGGCCCAAGAGTGGACCGGCCCACACGCGATTGCCGATCAGAATCGGCGGTGGATTCGGATCCGTCGAGCTGAAGGCGCTGCCCGCAACGACGTGTTCGTATCCGGCGCGGCCGCCCGCCCAAAAGTGGTAAACGCCCGCGCGGGATTGCCAACCGACGAGCACCGGAACATCGACCCCGCCACCTCGGAGCTGCGTGAGCGGAACGTTCGACGCCGCCCAATCGCCGGAGGAGAGTACGGCCGAGGCACCCATCCCGAGCGAGAGGTCCCACTTGCCAATCGGAAAGGCACGTCGCGCGTCGAGGCGCACACCGCGACCGAAGTAGGTCAAGCCTGCCTCAAACCGATTCGCCAAGCCCACGCGGGCCGCAACAACCGGAGAGACGCCCGGCGAAACGGTCGCCGCGGCCACTTGCGTTTCTAGGTTACTCGGCGGCTGCGCGAGCGCTTTGGCAATGGGCCCGGTCGCCACTTGCGATGTCATGCCGCCTGAAACCCGAACCCTCCCAGGCGAAAGAGTGCGTGCAGGATGCAACAACGGCGCACCGCCCGCACAGCCAACAAGGCATAGGGAAAGCGCGCCGCCGAGGCTCTGGAAACGAGGAACAACCGACCTCGGGTTACTCACCGTAAAGTCCGGCACTTCCTGCACCACCGTTTCTCATCAACGTCTAAAACGCGAGGGAAAATCGTTCGCTGCGGCCTTCGTCTGCAACACGGTGTCTTCGGGGTGCAACTTGATGGCGCGCTCAAGAAGCGCCTGTTCAACCTCGAGGTGACCCGGATCGGGCAGGCAGCACTCGACCGGGCATACGGCCTGACAGGCCTCGTGATCGTGAAACCCCACGCACTCGGTGCACAGCTCGGGATCGATGACGTAGATGTCGTCTCCCTCGCTGATGGCTTCGTTCGGGCACTCTGGCTCGCACGCTCCGCAGTTGATGCAATCAGAAGTGATGTAGGTCGCCATGTCGTTGTCGATGCAATAAATGAGGTTTCGCGGGGACGCAAACAGCGCGCGCAATCAAGGAGCGCCAACACACTTTACCCGATGGGCGCCGTTTGTGGCGGAGTGGTGTTCGCGGGACGCGACTCCCACCAAGCAACAAGCACGACAAAGAGCACGAGCAAACCTGCTTCAAGCTTGCCTGTGCCCTCTGCCAGCCGATGCAGGCGCTCGAGACTCGCCCCAAGTTCACCGAGGCCGCGTACCGCTCCGTGCCGGTGCAGGGACGCAATACCTGGAGCTAGCCAAACCGCCTCAACAAGGCGAACAATGACGGCAACCACCACGATCGCGAGGCGTGACGCAACGAAAGCGCGGGACGCTTTGACCGAAGCGGCCCACGCGATTTCAACCGCGAGAAGCATCAACCCGCATACGATCGCGAACCGATCAAACCGCAAAAAAACCAGGGTCATCGCGTCGGCGCTCGTCGGCGCCGGTACGTTCCGAAAGATGAGCGGCGCGACGTTCGTGCCCAATGTCGTCAACCCGCCTAACCAAATGGACACCGCGAGAGTGCGCACGACCCGCTGTAGAACCTGCGCACGGACCTGGGACCGAGCAGGAGCTTCGGGCTCGCTCACGCGTACATCCGGATGCCGTGATCGTCGTCGAGCGTGCCGACCTCGAGCGCCGCACGATCGGTCGTCACGACAAATGGCGCACGTCCGTCGAGCGTCACTCTCACCTGCCCGTAGGCAATCTTGCTGTTCAGGCAGTGGGTCGCTGGCCCGCTGGGATTGGCATAGAACAGACCTACGAAATCGCTCGTATCGGCCCAGAATTCGCCCTCAATGGCGCAGGATCGACTCTTCCCAGAGAACGTCCATCGCCTGTGCGAAATGGAGGCGTGCGTCGCGATCATCGAACGAACCGAGTTGATCGCGTACGTCACACCACGGTACCGCAACATCAGCGTCGTCAGGCGCGGCGTCCGAAGGTTGCCAATCGCGACGCGTGCGGAAACCCCCTCGAAAATAAGGTCAACCGGCTTGCCGTTTTCGTCAACGAACTGATTGGCGTGCACCCACGCATACTCAGGCGCGTGACGTTTGCCCCAATTGTGACCGAGCATGCCGCGCCAGTTCTCGACGTCCCACGTTTCGCCGTTGACGATGATGGTTCCGGAAACGCGTGCGTCGGCGATCGGTGAGGCGAGCTTCGAGCTTGGGAAGGGCGCGTTGTACATCCAGTCGTAGGGCAGCGGGCGAAGGTCACCACCTTTGGGATCGAGTTCAAGGCGCCACGAAAGTGATCTGTCTCCGGTACAAATAGACCCGGTCGTGACCGTGCGCGTGATGGAACATCCTGCTACTTGAGCGTCGATACCCTCGCGCGTGAAGCGACAGTCTGCGATGGGCTCGCACGCCTTGACGGCGACGTGGCCGCCGTCGCGATCGCGATCGAACGCGATGGCCCATGCTTCGCCGACCGCCGCATGCGGCTCTCCGCGGGTTGGGGCCGGTGAGAAAATCGTCGTCTTGACCCAAATGGCGCGACTCTCGGTCGGGTGATTGGCTTTGACGAAATAGCTTTCAACGTGCGCCCGTGGGTCGCCCTGACCGCTGCCATAACGGACGCCTTCAACGTCGCTTCGGGGACTCATGATGTTTCCTCCACATTCAGGTTGGCAAGCGCCTCTTGGCGGAGCGCTTCATCGACACTCTGCGCTGCGAGACCGAGGATGCGGTCGCGGCTTGATGTCACCCGAGCACGACCCAGCGCAACGACGGCGGCTTCGCGCACTTCGCGTCGGCTTGAACTGAGATCGGCAAACAACTCAGTAACCGCGCGCACATGGCCGAACGCGGCAAGGGCGATTTTCGCGTGCCATGGGTAAGTCTCTTTAGCAAAGCGGAACAGACCCCAGGCTCGCCGCTCGAGATCGCCCTGGAGTTCGGTCATGCCGAGTTCTCCGACGGCTTCGACTGCCGCCTGCTCATCTTCCGCTTCAGGCGTACGCAGCGTTCCGCGCACAACGTCTCCAAGGAGCGCTCTGGCGGCGCTGTTGCCCACGGGAGCCAGCAGCAGCGCTGCTGCGACTTTCACCTTCGGGTCGTCGCCGCTGAGCGTTTTTTCTGCGGTCATCTGAATCGTCGGCGCGCTCGCAAGCCCAATTTCTTCTGCAACGCGGAGCGCGATATACCGCACGTGAGCGTCGTCATCGACGATGCGTTTTGCGATGGCATCCGCGGCCTCGTCGACGGGCGCGAGCTTACCAAAAGCGATCACTGCCTGATACCTGACCTCAGCCCGTTCATCGGTGAGTGCCCGCTGCACGCGAGGCAGAGCGCGGTCGTCGCCGATACGACCGATCGCGTCCATCGCCATTTGCCTCACCATCGTATGCGGGTCTTCGAGAGCAATAAGTAGGCGCGGAACCAGTTCAACGGTCGAGGCTTCGCCAGCTACGATCGCAGCAAGCTCACGAACTTTTGCGGAACTATCGGCGAGCGCCTTCTCGAGTGCCAGGACCGCACGCGACCGGCACGCCGCAGCCTCGTCGCCGAGCAGATGCCGCCCGAGGTCTTGCACCGCCGAAACGCGGACTTTTTCGACCTCGGATGAGAGATCGCGAAACGTCGCGTCAAGGGTTCGCGGGAGCGGCGGGGGAACAAACATGCGCGCGATGAACTTACCCAGTTTGAGTCGATTGGCGAGCCCTGTTGAAGGCCTTGCCCGAGGCGAGCAGTGCCGCGTTGGTTGCGATCAGCACGAACACGGCCGACAGAAGCACGTGCGGCGCACGCGTCATCGCGAAGAGGCCTTGCTCGAGCAGCGCGCCGAGGGAGAGGCCATCACGCGGGCCGAGTCCAATGAAGGAAAGCGCCGACTCGCCGATCACCACTGCGGCGGCCGACGAACCAAATTGCACGCTTGTAGGAGCGAGAACACCGGGCAGTCAGTGGCGAAACAGAACGCGGAGTCTCGATGCGCCGAGCGCCTCGGCAGCCTCGACGTAAGAGGCTCGGCGAAGCACCCGCGCTTCAGCGAGCGCAAGGCGCGCAAATGGAACCCACGCAGTTACACAAAAGACGAACGCGATGTGCAGCCGGCTCGGAACACGAACCGCCGCAAGCACGCTCATCGCAAAGAGAAACGTTGGAAACGCTTGCAGCAAGTCGCACACGCGCGTGACGAGTCGCTCGAACGCGCCGCCTCGGTACGCTGCCCATGTCCCGAGAGGTGTGCCTAGGCTCCAGCCAATGAGTGCAACCACTGCGGCCATTGCAAGGGCGCGCACCGTGGCACTGGCGATCGCACTGAGCAAGTCGATGCCGCCATCACCACACCCGAGCCAATGCCCGCGCGACGGAGTCTGCCAAGCACGCGAAGGAACGAGCCACCGCGGATCGTCAACTGACATGACCATTGCGGCCACAGCCACCAGGGCCAACAAAACCACCGGCAGAAGCGCAAAACCACGCTTCATCGACGCCCACCTGCCCGTGCGCGCGGGTCCACAAGAAGGTGCACGGCCGTTGCGAAGGTTTGCGCGACTACAAATAGCGCACCCGAAGCTACAATTGCGCCCTCGAGCACCGGCAGGTCACGCGAGGCGTACGCCTCGAGCATCAACGACCCGAGTCCAGCGCGTTGAAAGAGGCGCTCGACCACCACCGCGCCGCCAAGCAGCGCACCCAGCTGAGCTGCGACCGTCGTGATCACGGGCCCCGTGACGGTGGCTAACGCATGCACGAACCACACCCTTGCGGGCCGCGCCCCCTTCGCACGTGCGGTGGTCAGAAAAAGCGCGCGCGACACTTCGCCGAGGCTCGCGTTGGCAACACGCCCCACATGCGCGCCCAGTGGAATCGCAAGGAGCGCCGCTCCAAAAAGGAGCGCACCCGGTCCAGAATCAACGTCACCCGGAAGCGCACACGCACGAAAGCGAACGGCCAACAGCCACGTGAGCAGCGGCGCCAACGCGAGCAACGGAACCGCCGCGAGCGCCGTGAGCAGCCCCGCAAGAAAGCGCGATCCTCGCCCGAGCCACGGGCCCGATGCGAGCACAGCGATCGACGTGCCGCAGAACGCACCGAGCGCGGTCGAAGTGAGGGCGAGCTGACTCGTCGGGCCCAGTGCCGAAAGCACACGCGCCCGCGCCTCGCTACCGGGCCATCGCAGCGACTCGCCAAAGTCGAACGTCAAGAGCCTTACACAAAAACGTGCATACTGCACAGCCATCGGTTCAGCAAGATGCAGCTTCGCGCGAATGACAGCGAGGGCCTCGGGAGAGGCCTGATCGCCGAGGATGAGGAGGGCGGGATCTCCTGGAAGGAGCCGCAGTGCGAAAAATGTAAGCGACGCGACGACAAATACGACGAGCAGCGACTCGAACACGCGCAGGGCGAGCGCACGCACAGGTTAGCCAGCGTCTCCTGAGGGAACCC
>CAMBEV010000036.1 GCA_945865595.1 Nannocystis exedens
GCTCGACGTCGTGGCGTACCTGTCGCACGGCACTTCCAAAATCGATCCGAGCGGTGACAAAGCGAGCACAGCCGATGGTGGACAAGCGCCTTCGAACGATCCGCTGCGTGCCTATTGTTCGAACCTGAACGAGGTCGCAAAGGCGAACAAAATCGATCCGCTGATCGGCCGCGAAACTGAGGTTGCACGCGTCGTTCAGGTGCTCGCACGGCGTCGCAAGAACAATCCCCTTCTCGTCGGGGACGCGGGAGTCGGCAAAACGGCCATCGCCGAAGGCCTTGCGCGCAAGATCGTCAATGGTGAAGTTCCTAAACTATTGCAGACTGCAACTATCTACGCGCTCGACATGGGGTCACTGCTCGCGGGCACTCGCTATCGCGGCGACTTTGAAGAACGGCTGAAGGCCGTCGTGAAGGCGCTCGAGGCCATCGACGGCGCCATACTTTTCATCGACGAGATTCACACCATCATTGGAGCAGGCGCGACGAGCGGCGGATCCATGGACGCGTCGAACCTGCTGAAGCCTGCACTCGCATCGGGTCGCCTGCGTTGCATCGGAAGCACGACGTTCCAAGAATACCGTCAACACATGGAACGCGACCGCGCCCTCGCGCGCCGATTTCAGCGCGTCGAAGTGAACGAGCCGAGCGTTGAAGACGCGATTCAGATCGTCACGGGCCTAAAGCCTCAATACGAGGAGTTTCACAAAGTGCGCTACAGCGACGGCGCGATCAAAGCCGCGGTCGAACTGTCTGCGCGCTACCTGCACGATCGCAAGTTGCCCGACAAAGCGATCGACGTCATCGACGAGACCGGTGCCAACACGCGCCTCGCCACCGAGGATGGCGTTACCGGCGAAGTCGACGAGGCCGCGGTCGAGCGCGTGATCGCAAAGATGGCGCAGATTCCACCGAAGGAAGTGTCCAGCAACGATCGTGACCGCCTGAAGAGCCTCGAAACGGAGTTGAACGCATCTGTGTTCGGACAAGGCGAAGCCGTCAAGCAACTTGCCAGTGCGGTTCGGCTTTCTCGCGCGGGCCTCAGGGCTGCAGAAAAACCGATCGGCTCGTTCTTGCTCACCGGCCCCACCGGCGTCGGTAAGACCGAAGCCGCAAAGGTGCTTGCGAAGGTGCTGGGCATTGCCTTCGTCCGCATCGACATGAGCGAGTACATGGAACGCCATGCGGTATCGCGATTGATTGGCGCGCCGCCCGGCTACGTCGGCTTCGATCAGGGAGGCCTACTCACCGACGCGATCGCAAAAACGCCGCATGCCGTCCTGTTGCTTGACGAAATCGAGAAGGCCCATCCCGACGTATTCAACATCTTGCTGCAGGTGATGGACCACGGGAAGCTCACCGATAACAACGGTAAGGCCACCGACTTTAGACACGTGATTCTGCTGATGACGAGCAACATTGGCGCGCGCGACATCGCACGCCGGCCTCTCGGTTTTGGTGACGAGGCTGGTAACCGCGACAACCCTCACGTTGAGCGCGACTACAAGCAGATGTTCTCGCCGGAGTTCAGAAACCGCCTCGACGCGAAGATACAATTCAGCGCACTCTCGCCCGAAGTGATGCGCAGCATTGTAGGCAAGTTTGTTGACGAGTTGCGCAGCCAGGTTGCGGCGCGCAACGCGACCATCGCCGTGACAGATGCCGCGTCACAGTACCTTGCAGAGAAGGGCTACGAACCCGACTTCGGCGCGCGTCCCCTCGCCCGCTTGATTCAAGAAGAGGTTAAGCGGCCGCTGTCCGAGGAGCTCTTGTTTGGTGCGCTCGAGAACGGCGGACATGCCGATGTCGATCTCGTCGACGGCAAGATCGCCATCACCTGCACGAAAGTAGCGGCCGCGGCCCAGGCATCCGAGGAACCTGAGGGACCAAAGGCAACGCCGAAGGCCAAGGCAACGCCGAAGACGCGCGCATGAGCTGGTCTGCTCGGCTTTCGCTTGCGCTCGGGTGTGCGATCGTTCCGTCGTCATGGGCTGCGCCGATCACGCGCGCCGAGATGCGTACGCCGGAATCCATTGCAGAATACAAGCTCTCGGCAACGCTTGATCCTGTTGGTCACACCATTAAGGGCGAGGGCACGCTCACCTGGAAAAACACGAGTCGCGTCCCTGTCGATGAGCTTTGGTTTCACCTCTACCTGAATGGATTCAAGCCTGGCTCCTTGTTTAAGAAGGAAGCGCGCCACGAAGGGGGCCGCGGCGCGGGCAGCAGCGCCGTTGCCGGGTCGATTGCCCTCGTCGCGCTACGCGTTGACCAGCCTTCGGGACAGGACTTGCTTCCTACGCTCACCGCCAAGGGGAACGCGTCTGACGCGCCTGACGATGAGACCGACGCGCGCGTGAAACTTGAAAGGCCGATTGCGCCCGGAGCCTCCATACGCCTCGTGATGCAATGGACAAGTATCTTACCTGAAGTCACCTTGCGCACGGGCTACCGCGGCAGTTTCCACATGGTCGGTCAGTGGTTCCCCAAAATCGCGCGGCTCGACAACGATGGAACGTGGGCGCACTTTCCGTTTCATCATCTGGCAGAATTTTACGCCGATTTTGGATCGTACGAAGTCACCATTAAAGCGCCGCAAGCCTTCGTCATCGGAGCAACCGGAGAGAAGACGAACGAGCGGATCGAAAACGGACAGCGCGTCGTCACCTACTCGCAAGACCGTGTGCACGATTTTGCGTGGACGGCGTGGGATCAATTTCGGCAGCGGTTGGTGCGCATCGATGACGTCGATGTGCGACTGCTCTTTCCTCCAGGCTACGAAGGCGCAGCGGAGCGATCGGTTCAGGCGATGCGAACTGCGTTTCCATCGTTCGCGCGGCGTGTCGGCCCCTACCCGTACAAAGTCCTGACGATTGTTCATCCACCGGCAGGCGCCGAAGAGGCCGGCGGCATGGAGTATCCGACGCTCATCACAACGGGCGGCTCCTGGTACAAAAACCCGTTCGTCAATGACGTTGAAGGTGTGACCATTCATGAGTTTGGCCATCAGTATTTCTATGGACTGCTCGCCTCGAACGAGGAACGCCATCCGTTTCTCGATGAGGGGCTCAACACGTACGTGGATGGGGTGGTGGAGCGCGACCTATTTGGCCCTGCGTCGCTCATCCCAAAGCTGGGTGCGCTGGAGCCTGACAGCGCCACGATCATGGCCATCTTTTCCAGGCAGCGTGCGCGCGATCACGCGATCGCGCAGCCGGCCTTCTCGTTCCGGTCAGGCCCCGCCTACGGCGCGCTCGTCTACGCCCGGACCCGGGCCCTCCTGGAGACACTCTCACGCTCATACGGCCCGTGCATCAACGAGAGCATTCAATTGTACTTCCGCGAGTGGCATTTTCGGCATCCTGCGCCTCGCGATTTCTTTGATGCTGTAAGGCGAACTTGCGGCCCAGCTGCGGGGGATGCACTCGTCAATGCCATTGACCACCGTGGAACCGTCGACGTCGCCGCGGTCTCGCTCATCGCATTCGACGGCACGTCTGTGCTCGAGGCTTCCAACCGCGGCTCGATGCGCCTCCCGGTCGACGTCGAGTTCTGGATGAAGGACGGAAAAAAGGAGCGCCGCACGCACCAGCCCACGAGCGACGGGGCGTTCCTCGTGAGCATCCCGGGCGCTGCGACCCACGCGGTGCTCGACCCTGAACGCAAGCTGCTCCTCGACGTCAACTGGCAGGACCAACACGTCGCGGCACAGGACACCGCGCCCGTAGGCAGTCCGACGACGTTCGAGCGCGCCATGTACTGGTTTTCAGAGCTGGTCTTGGGAGTCGCGCCGTGAGCGCCAGCACAAGCCGTTTCTCGTGGCGGGCCGCGCTGTGGTTTTACCTGGGCTCTGTGTTGGTCGCGTTGCCGGCGACGCTGCTCGCTGGCGGCCTCGCATTTCGGGCGTACGGCACGCACCCACGCGGTGACGCGGTGCTTTATGACCGGGACGCGGGTCTCTTGGCGGAGTGGCTTCTGCGCGAGCAAGGGCTCCTGCTGCCCCTCGGGCTCGCATGGGGGGGCACGCTCGTCATCGCCGAGTACGGACGGCTTATCCCGTTGGGCGCCGCATTCGTTTCCGTCAACCAAGATGACGGTCAAGCACCTTACACGTTTGGCCGGGCCCTGTCGCGCATCGCGCCTCACTTCGCGCGCCTCGCCCGCTGGGTCACTGCCGTTCGCCTTCTGCAGCTCGCGACCATCTGGCTTGCGTGGTTCGCGATACAAGGTATTCGTGGGCACGCTTCGACGCCTACGCGCGATCTTTTTTGCCTGGCCCCAGTCAGTGTCGCTGCGGTGTTGGTCTCGGTGCTCGGTGTAGCTCACGACAGCGCGCGCACCGCGCTCGTGAAGGGTGAAACACGACCATGGGCAAGTACCTTGACGAACAGAAGGCGAGTCTTTCGCGCGTGGCTATTTTGGATTCTCTGGACGACTCTAAGCATTGCAATCGTGTTTTTCGGCTCGACCGTGAGCCAACTGAGCGCCCGCTTTCTTGTCCTCGTGTGGCTTCTGCACCAGCTGCTTCACTTCGCACGCGCAGCCGTGCACGTGGGCTGGTTGAGCCATCTTGGTCGCCTCTTGAGCAACCCCCCCAGCAAGATCGCATCCTGAGATACAAAACCAGTCGGGGTTCTCTGGAATGTCTTGCGCCTGCCGGCACGCCATATGAAGCTGGGCGCCGATTTTCCGTGTCCGTTTGCGTTGAGGAGGATTCATGAGCAGTCCCATCCGTCGTGTGGGCGTCATCGGTGCAGGTGTCATGGGCAGCGGCATCGCCGCCCACTTTGCCAACGCGGGCGTCCGCGTCACGTTGCTCGACATCGTGCCGCCCAACCTAACTGACGCCGAAAAGAAGGACCCCAAAGCGCGCAATCGCTTTGCTGCAGGCGGCCTCGACAAGGCCCTCAAGTCGCGCCCGGCCGCGTTCTTTCACAAGTCGAGCGCGCTGCTCGTCACCACCGGCAACGTCGAAGACGATCTCGGCAAGCTTGCCGATTGCGATCTCGTAGTCGAAGCGATCATCGAGCAGATGGATCACAAGCGGTCACTTTTCGAGAAACTCGAGAAGGTCATCGGCCCTGAGACCATCGTCGCCTCGAACACGTCGGGCCTTCGCATCGAAGAGATGCTCAAGGGCCGCAGCGAGAGCTTTCAGTCGCGCTTCCTCGTGATGCACTTCTTCAATCCGGTTCGCTACATGAAGCTCCTCGAGCTCGTGGCCGGCCCCAAGACCGACCCCGCAGTCTTTGCCCGCATCGTTTCATGCGGCGAAAACCAGCTCGGCAAAGGCATCGTCGTCGGCAAAGACACGCCAAACTTCATCGGCAACCGCATCGGCGTGCACGCCATGCTCTCGACGATTCACATGATGGTCGAAGAGGGCCTGTCGCCCGAAGACATCGACAACATAAGCGGCACGCCCATGGGTCACCCCAAGAGCGCGAGCTTCCGCACCGCCGACATGGTCGGACTCGACACGTTCTCGCACGTCGCCAAAAATTGTTACGACTCGTTGACGAACGACGAAGAGCGCGACGTGTTCAAACTCCCGGCGTTCATCTCCTCGATGCTCGAGCAAAAGTTGCTGGGCGACAAGACCAAGAGCGGCTTCTACAAGAAGGGCGCGAACAAGCAGATCGAAACGTTTGACCCAAAGACGCTCACCTACCGCGCAAAGGGCGGCGACGACGCCATCAAGAATGTAACCAAGGCGATTTCGAAAATCGAAGACGTCAAAGAGCGCGTGCGCAAGCTCGCAGCAGACCCTGGTCCCGCCGGCAAGTTCGCATGGAGGGTCCTTTGCCGCTCGCTCGCCTACTCGGCGCGACGCATGGGCGAGATCACCGACGACGTCGCCGCGATCGATAACGCGATGAAGTGGGGGTACAACTGGGAGCTCGGTCCGTTCGAAACCTGGGACGCCCTCGGCTTCGTCGAAACCACCGAGCGCATGGAGAAAGAGGGCGTCGCCCTCCCCGACGCGATTAGGAAGATGAAGGCGAGCGGCGCGAAGGGCTTCTACCGCGAAGACGGCGCGGTCTACAATTTGGTCAAGGGAGCTTACGTTCCGACCAAGGCCGACCCGCGCAATGCCACGCTCATGGCCGTCCGGAGGGGATCGGCGCCCGTGCTCAAGAACGACGGCGCCGAAGCATGGGACCTCGGCGATGGCGTGCTCGGCCTCACGTTCAAGAGCAAGGCCAACAGCATCGACCCCGACGTCATCAAGATGATCCACGACTCGGTCGCGCGCGCTGAGAAGGACTTCACCGCGATGGTCGTCGCCAACGAAGGCGATCACTTCTGCGTGGGCGCAAACTTGTTCCTCGTTCTGATGGCCGCCGGCCAAAAGGAGTGGGGACAAATTCGCAGCATGGTGAAGGGCTATCAGGGCGCCGTTCAGGCCATGAAGTACGGGGGCATTCCGGTCGTCGTCGCGCCATACGGCATGACGCTCGGTGGTGGACTCGAGCTCTGCCTCGGAGGTGATGCGGTTCAGGCTGCAGCGGAGACCTACACGGGCCTAGTTGAGGTCGGCGTCGGGCTCATCCCTGGCGGCGCGGGCACGCTGAACCTCTTGTGGCGCTCTCTCGAGGCGATCCCCGAGGGCACAACCGTGAACACCTCTGAATATGTAACTCAGGTGTTCAAGAATATCGCGCTCGCGAAAATCGCTACGTCCGCCGTTGAGGCAAAGCAGTTTGGCTACTTCCGTCAGACCGACGGGGTGTCGTTCGATAAGGTAAGACTCTTGACCGAAGCGAAAGCGCGCGCGGTCGGTATGGCCAGCGCTGGCTATCACCCGCCGACACCTCGCGCTCACGTCTTGCCAGGTGACAGCGGCATTGCCACGTTGGGCATGATGGTCGACACGCTCGTCGCAGGTGGCTACGCGTCCGAACACGACGGCAAAATCGCGCGCAAGCTCGCAGAAGTTCTCTGCGGCGGACGCGGCGGTGGCTCACGCGAGGTGACCGAAGACCAGGTGCTCGACCTCGAGTGCGAAGCGTTCATCAGCCTCTGCGGCGAGCCCAAGAGCCAAGAGCGCATGCAGTACATGCTCATGAACAACAAGCCTCTAAGAAACTGACCCCGATCGAGTCGCACAGGAGATTTTGAAATGACTGACATCATCATTGCAGATGCGGTTCGCTCGGCGGTGGGTCGGGCCTTGAAGGGCTCGCTCTCGAACAAGCGGCCTGACGAGTTGGCGGGCGATGTGATTCGCGGGCTCTTGGCGCGCGTGCCACAAGTCAAGGCCGTTGACGTTGAGGACCTCATTCTCGGGTGCGCGATGCCCGAGGGTGAGCAGGGCCTCAACATTGCGCGCGTTGCGGGGTTCTTGGGCGGGCTGCCACAAGAAGCGAGCGCCATGACGATCAATCGGTTCTGTTCGAGTGGGCTTCAAGCGCTTGCAATCGGTGCAGGGGCAATCGCCACAGGCTCAAACGACATCGTGATCGCTGGCGGTGTCGAGTCGATGACCATGGTTCCCATGACGGGCAACAAATTGTCGGCCTCGCCCGAAGCGATGGAGAAGTTCCCGAGCGTGTACACCCCGATGGGCATCACAGCCGAGAACGTCGCGAAGAAGTTTGAGATCTCGCGCGCCGAACAAGACGCGTTTGCACTTCGGAGCCAGCAGCGCGCATCGGCTGCGATCGCAGCAGGCAAGTTCAAGGACGAGATCGTCGCCGTGCGCGGGGTTCGCTACGTCGGCAACGAGCGCCAAGAATTCGACTTCTTGGTCGACGAGCTACCGCGGCCCGACACGACCCTCGAAGGGCTCGCAGCGCTCAAGCCTGCGTTCGCCCAAGTGGGTACCGTCACCGCCGGCAACGCGTCGCCGCTCAGCGACGGAGCCGCGGCCGCACTACTGATGACGAAGGCCAAGGCCGACGCACTCGGCATCAAGGGCCTCGGCTACTTCCGTACGTTCGTGACGGCGGGCGTGGACCCTGCACTGATGGGCATTGGCCCTGTGCCTGCCATTCGCAAACTGCTTGCGAAGACGGGACTATCGGTCAAGGACATTGACATGTTCGAAGTCAACGAAGCTTTCGCGAGCCAGTGCGTATACGTGCAGCGTGAGCTCGGCCTGCCCGACGACAAGTTGAACATCAACGGCGGCGCGATCGCGCTCGGTCACCCACTCGGATGCACGGGCGCGAAGCTTGTCGCAACCGCGCTGCACGAGCTCAGACGCCGCAACGGGCGCTACGCGGTCGTGTCGATGTGCATCGGCGGCGGCATGGGCGCCGCTGGCTTGCTCGAGCGCATTGCGTAGGCGCCCGTCGCAGGCTGTTTGGCGCAGCTTGACGGGGACGGCCAATGCTGTCATACATACGGTATGACAGCTGCTGCTAAGTCCGCCCGCATCAACGCGCGTCTTCCTGCGGAAGCAACGCGTAAGGTCGCCTATCTTGAGCGCCGGACGGGCAAGTCCACGACCGAGGTCGTCCTCACGTCCATCGACAACTACTATGCAGTGCTGACTGCGGAGGAAGGGTCTGCCGCAAGCGTGCTTGCCGAGGCGGGCTTCGTGGGTTGCGCTGAGGGGCCCGAAGATCTTTCGCGTTCGTACAAAACGGAGCTGGCTGTCTCGCTCGGCAAAAAATCGTGATTCTTGCCGACACCGGCTTTTGGCTCGCGCTCGCAAACCGCTCCGACAGCCACCACGCACGCGCCAAGGCCGCGCTCGCGAAACACCGTGGCCCTTACGTGACCACCTGGCCGGTCATGACCGAGACGTGCCACATGCTCGCAACGCGCCTTGGGCCTATCGCAGAGGTCGCGTTCATCCGCAGCGGCGTCATGGGCGCGTTCGACATCTTCGCGCTCGACCGCACGCATCTGCCGCGAATCGAAACACTGATGGAGAAGTATCGAGCGTTGCCGATGGATCTCGCCGATGCGTCGCTGGTGATCCTCGCGGAGGAAGTGGGCACGGGCGACATCCTTTCCACCGACGCGCGCGACTTCGGTGCTTATCGGTGGAAGAACCGGAAGCCTTTCAAGAACCTCCTGCTACCTTGACGCGTCCGGCCCGCCGGACGCTCGCGCGCATCTGAAGCGAGGGCCATGGGACTCCGCGGACCAAGCCCCACTCGCGAGAAAGGTTCGCTGTCGTTTGGAACTATCTCCCCCGTCACGAATCCCGCCAGCAACCAGCGTTCGCCACGAGCTCGTCAAGCTGCTTGCCGTTGCAGTCCCGATTACCTTCGGCCAGTTGCTCACGATGCTCATGGGTGTCGTCGACACGCGCATCCTCGGCTACGCGTCAGCGGAGGGCTCAGCCGAATTTGGCGGCGCCTCCACAGGCCGCGCAGTCGGCTTCACTTGCATGGTCTTTGCGATGGGGATCGCGAGCGCGTGCGACACTCTCGCCTCTCAAGCGATTGGCGCTGGGGAAGAAGCGGAAGCGTGGATCGCGCTCAAGACAACGCTGCGAACGTCGCTCTTGTGGACCCTTCCGTGTGCGCTTGCAGCTGTATTGGTTACATTTTTATTGCCGTACTTCGGTATCGAGACCGAGATCGCACGGCACGCGCAGCGATTCACAGTGGGGCAATTGCCGAGCATGTTCTTCATCGTCGGGTTTACCGCAACGAGGGGGTACCTCTCGGCACGACACCGCACGCTCGTCCTCATTGTCTCGGCGCTCGTCGCCAATGCGATCAACGTTCCTGTGTGCAATTTGCTCGTGCGCGGAGACGTCGCGCTCACATCGATTGGGCTCCCGGCGGTCGGCGTTCCCGCGATGGGGTCACTCGGCGCCGGGGCCGCACTCAGCGTCGCGAGCTTCGTCCAGTTTCTTGTCGTTTACGCCTACGCGAGGGCAATCGCGCCGCGAGCCCATGTCAGCACCTTCGACCCGACCAAGGTGATGAAGCTCGGGCTCCCGATCGGGCTCCACCTCGTCGCGGAGTACGGCGCGTTCTCTTTCGTTACGTTGCTTGCCGCCAAATGTGGCCGTGCAGAAGTGGGCGCCCACCAAGTTGCGATCATCCTCGCGAGCTTCACCTACATGGGTGCGCTTGGCATCGGCGGAGCGACGTCAGCGCGTGTCGGGCGCGCCATTGGCGCGGGCGTATCACCGAGAATGCCCGGCCTTCTGGGCATTGGTCTCGGCGTTCTCTTTATGGGCGCGAGCGCGAGCGCGTTTGCCCTGTTTCCAGCGTGGCTCGCGGTGCAAATAACGCCCGATAAGACCGTGCTGCCGATTGCAGTCAAGCTGCTTTACATTGCCGCGTGCTTCCAATTGTTCGACGGAATCGCTGTCGTCACCTCGAGCGCCCTTCGGGGAACAGGCGACACGCGCGCACCTCTCGTCGCCAACTTGCTTGCGTACTGGGGCCTAGCGATCCCCATCGGGTTCACCTTGGGTATCGTCATGAAGATGGGCGCGATCGGCCTCTGGTGGGGACTCACCGTGGGACTCGTCGCCGTCGCCATCGCGTTGTTCGCGCGGTTCTGGCATTTGTCCTCAAGGCCGATCGCTCG
Source organism: Nannocystis exedens (assembly GCA_945865595.1). Taxonomy (GTDB): domain Bacteria; phylum Myxococcota_A; class Polyangia; order Polyangiales; family Polyangiaceae; genus JAHFDX01. The sequence continues at coordinate 10,506 of CAMBEV010000036.1, forward strand.
CGTTTGACCTCAGCATTACACGTCAAGTTTGTTTACGCTTCAGCCTCGGCCCGGCGTCCGGATTTCGCTGGGGCCGCTGCCACGATCGCCTGACGGAGTGTGCCGAGAAGCTCAGGCGAGCCCGCGAGCGTTTCGCGCGATCGCTCGCGACCGTTTCCGAGGGCTGTGCCCGCAAATGACATGTGGTTGCCGCTCTTATCGATAAGGCCGCGGAGCACCCCAAGATCGATCACTTCACTGAGCGAATCGATACCAGTGCCATAGCGGATCTCAAACTCGGCCTCGGTGAATGGCGGCGCACACTTGTTCTTCGCGACCTTCACCCGCGTCCGTCCGCCAACAATTTCGTCGCCCACCTTAATTTGCCCGATGCGACGCACATCAAGCCGCATTGACGCGTAAAATTTCAGCGCGTTGCCACCAGTCGTCGTCTCCGGCGAGCCGAAGACCACGCCGATCTTCTGACGCAGCTGGTTGATGAACAACAACGTCGTGCCGGTGCGGTGCGCGATCGCGGTCAGCTTGCGGAGCGCTTGACTCATGAGGCGCGCCTGCAGGCCCATGTGCTGATCGCCCATCTCGCCCTCGATCTCTGCCTTTGGCGTGAGCGCCGCGACAGAGTCGATGACGATCATGTCGACCGCACCGCTGCGCACGAGCATCTCGCAAATTTCAAGCGCCTGCGCGCCGGTGTCCGGCTGCGACACGAGGAGTTTCTCGATCTCAACGCCGATCGATTTTGCATATTTCACGTCGAGAGCGTGCTCTGCGTCGATGAATGCGGCGATTCCGCCATTGCGCTGCGCCTCGGCGATGGCGTGCAGCGCGAGGGTCGTCTTGCCGCTCGACTCAGGACCGTACATCTCAATCACGCGTCCGCGCGGATAGCCGCCGACGCCAGTGGCAAAATCGAGCGCGAGTGAGCCCGTTGGAATGGTCGTGATCGGCTCGAGCCCTGACTCATCGCCGAGCTGCATGATCGCGCCTTTGCCGAACTGCTTCTCGACGGTCAAAATAACAGACTTGATGTTACGAATCTTCTCTGCAAGTTCACTCAACATGGGTTGGCTCCGGCTCTTCCTGGACTCAACTTGTTCGTCTCTCACACCAGGTGTTGCAAGAGACGAGTTCCCGGCAACCCACTAGGGTCCGGTGACACTTGTGCGCTCGAGCGCGCGGTAGCTGATCGCTTCAGCGATGTGGCGCGGTGCGACCGGTTGGTCAGGCGCGTCGCAATCAAGGTCGGCGATGGTGCGTGCGACCCGCAGCACCTTGCCGTAGCCACGCGCAGACAGGGCGAGACGCTCAACGGCCTTTCTCAAGAGCACGGCCCCTTCGGAAGACGGCACGATCACGCGCTCGATATCGCGTGCGGAGAGCGCTGCGTTGCAACCCGCAGAGACGGTGCCTGCTGTGTGTCGAGCGAGCTGCAGTCGCCTCGCCGCAATCACGCGCTTCCGCACCACGCTGCTTGCCTCGCCACGCTCGCCCTTCCACAATGCGTCGATCGCGACAGGTGGTAAAGCGACTTGAATATCAATACGATCAAGTAGCGGGCCACTCAGGCGCGCCCGGTACTGCCGAATGCGGTCGACCGAGCACTCGCAACGGCGCGACGAGTCGCCGTAGTAGCCGCAGGGACACGGGTTGGTCGCGCAAACGAGGATGGGGCGCGATGGGAAAGAAACTTTCACACGTGCCCGCGAGATGAGGACGTCGCCGTCTTCAAGTGGCTGTCTTAGTCCTTCGAGGGCGGTGCGCCTGAACTCTGCGAGTTCGTCTAGAAAGAGGACTCCGTGGTGTGCGAGGCTCACTTCGCCAGGACGCGGCGACTCTCCACCTCCGCCGATCAGCGCGACGTCACTCACCGTGTGGTGCGGTGCCCGAAAGGGTCGATGCGTCATGAGTCTGCGCGATGGGATCGCACCCGCGACGCTCTGAATCGCAAGCACCTCGAGTAGCTCGTTTGCACTGAGCGTTGGCAAGATGCCCGGAAGCCTGCGCGCGAGCATCGTTTTGCCAGCGCCCGGTGGCCCCATCATCAAAATGTTGTGCCCCCCTGCGGCTACAATTTCGAGCGCGCGACGCGCCGCAAACTGGCCACGTACATCGTCAAGATCTGGAACGTCTAGTGGACTGCCGTGCGCGGCCTGCGTAGCGTGCGTGGCGAGATCAAGTATCGGCACGCGCCCAAGCACCCTGCCCTCTCGCCATGCCTCCACCAACTCGCCGAGCGTCGCCACGGTCGTGACCTCGAGGTCGCTCACGAGCGCGGCTTCTGCCTCGTTCGCGCGAGGAATCACGACCCTGCGCACCCCTCGCCTTCGAGCGCCGAGCAAGTGGGCGAGCGCACCGCGCAGTGGATGAACGCCTCCGTCGAGCGACAACTCACCGAGCAGGAGAACGTCAGCGATCGCTTCGGCCGAGATATGCCCCAGCGCACCGAGAATTGCAGCCGCGATTGCAAGGTCAAAGCCACTGCCCGTCTTGCGCACGTCGGCAGGGCCAAGATTGACGGTAACGATGCACTCGCCGATGTCGATGCCGATCTGCTTGAGGGCACTGCGCACACGCACGCGACTCTCACGCACTGCCGCTTCGGCGAGACCAACAAGTTCGAACTGCGGAGGCCCTCTACGCGTTTCGACCTCAACGCGCACAGGTTGCGAGTCGAGTCCGATGAGCGTTGCACTGAGCGCGGTAGCAAGCATGCCTCCGCGGCTATTGCGACGAGCGTGCCTGGCCCGACGCCGCGAAATTCAGGGCGATCGTTAGAAGGGCGGTTGACCGCGACACTCGCTGGCCGTCATCGGACATCAACGTCAACTTTATTTACTAGCAGCGTCGGTCGCACCGAATGGTGCCGGTCAGCGGCGCTCGTTGTTGCGGCCCGGCGCCTCACGACCGACGGGCCCCTGGCCGCGCTTCTCCAAGCGGAACGCTGAGAACATGCTCCCGCCGCTTGGCTGATACGCGCACATGAGCCCTGAAACGACCGATGCTGCTTCGACGCATTGGTTGTAGGCGCGTTCGGTTGCGCAAGTGAGGTGGTACGCGTCGTAGTCGGCAGTAGGCTTGCAACTCTGAAGCTGGGTGCGATTCGGTTGGTGTGTCAGCTTCCAATCGATCTTGCCGGCCTGCTGCGGCGAGAAAGACCTCAGATTTGGGAGAAAGAAACAGCCGAAGTAGTTCATCGCGTTGCGACGATCGGTGGGCATCGCGCCCGCTGGACCTTCCGGATTTCCGCATCGATCGATCGCCAGTCCGTCCCAGTAGCTGGTGGTCGGATCTGCCGGAGTGTCGAGAATGAGATCGGCTTCGCCACTGAACGTGTGATCGAGGCCAAGATAGTGGCCCATCTCATGAACGATGTTGCTCGGGTCAGACCAGCCGAGCACGATCGAGTAGCTCTCGGCGGGGTATCCGTCGGCCGAGCGCTGAAACCCAGTCATTCCTGCCTCCGCCGAACATCCCCCCGACGTGATAGGATCGACCATTTGCGCGGTGGTCGCCTGGTTGTTGCACGAGCTTGACCACCCTCCGCCGAAGTCGCAGATCGCATTGACTTCGTCGACCACCGTCTTCTTGCAGTTGGTTCCCGCGGCGTCGCACTGCATATCGGCCATCACGTCGGCCGGTGTTGAGCGCGACGAAAATGGTGCACCAAACGCATCGGCCAACACAGCATAGGCGCAACCCGAGGAGGTCATGGGACCACCCACGGTGCCGCAAATGCCCTCGACGTATTGCTGACGCGCTTCTGTCGTTAGCCAGGACATGGATCCGCGAAGCGTGTCGCATGCTGAAGCTGCATCGGTAGCGAGCTTCTTCACGCCGCTGAGACGCCCCCTTGGGAATGCGATGACGACCTTGCCGTAGTACGCATTGGATGCGGCGAGGTCGATGGCGCGACCGCCCGCGCCGTCGGTTGAAAACGTGGGTCCCCATCCGAGCGTGTTCGCAGAGGTGTTTCGAAATTCAGCGTAGTCGGTTGCTGGGTTGTAGATGAACCGCACGCCGAGCCGTTCGTATTGCCGATTCAGAATGCCAACCCAACCCGCAACGTAATCGCTCGTGACTTCAGTGCCGCGCGTGCCATCGTCGTCTGTTATTCGCAACGCTTGAATGCGTAGCGAGCGAAGGCGCGTTTGCACGTACCAGCTGCGCAGCGAGGCCATGCCCGACGTGCACGACGACGCGCCCACGGGCGTGCGTTGCCTCGAAGGCGACGAAAATAGATTTTCGTTGGCGGTGAGGCACGCGCCACCGAGCTTGAGCTCGCCATACAGCGAGGCATTCTTCCACAGTGCAATCTCTGACGATGCGAGTCGGTATTCTGCCGTTTGCGTCGACTTGGTCGTGCACGCGCGCACCTCGACGCTGCCATCAAAAAGCCGCTCAAGACACTCGGTTGCCGACGTGTAGATGTGCGCGCCACGCGACTGAAAGAGCTGCTCTTGCCTTCCATCGCAATCGCTCAAGACAACCCTTCTCGCGTTGCTCGTTCGTTCGGTTGTGAGGCACTTGCCCAGTGGACCCATGATGGGAAGCCCGATCGTTCCCTTCGGCCAGCGTCCCCACGAGCTAGCAAACGTGCCGACCCATGGTTGTGCGCTGCCGAGCGAGACCTGCTGGTGCTCAAGCCCTCGGCTCGTCTTGTTCGCGAGACATGACCAAAGCAAGTACGGTAGGCCAGGGCTGACGTTCATGCTGTTGTGCATGATGGTGGCGCACAGGTTGTCATGCGTGGCCAGTGTGCCGGCCTCAGGATCGAAGTCCCACTCGTCATCTCCGTCGACCGAATTGCATGCGGCCATCAGCATCGGCGAATAGGTATCTGCAATGGTTCCATTTGCCGGGTAGTAGTTCGTTTCGATGTAGGGCAGGTCGGGAAACGCCGCCAGGTACGCGTCGCGATACCGCGCAAAGGGCTTCTTGCGGGTGAGGCACATCTCGGTACCGTTCACCCTCATGCGGAGTTCGCGAGCGTTCGTGTACCGAAAGCCCATAGCTGGCACACCGCGTACGGAGCACGCTGTCACGACTACCGGGTAGACCGTGTCGAAACCTGCCACGCGAATAGGGCGCCGTCCGTCCACACCGATGCAAAGCGGACTTGTCGTCGAGAGCGCAAAGGCCGTCGATGAGGTCACGCGCGAGTGGATTTGGAACGTTCCAGCCCCAGCTGCCGGAATGGCCTCTTCAACGTACGAAGGCACCTCCACCGATGAACTGCACGCCATAGCCAGCAGACACGTCAGCGCAATTTCGGCTCTTGTACCCCATGGTGGCGCTCTATGGCACGCATCGCCGCGTCCCGCTAGACAAGATGGTGGGCCAGCGTTCCTGAGAGCGCGGGTTACGTTTGCGTCTTGTGACAGAAGCGGCGCAGAGCCGCAGCAGGAGGCTGGCCCATGGAAAATATACGATTTGTAGGTCTGGACGTCCACAAGGAGAGCATCGCGAT
>CAMBEV010000037.1 GCA_945865595.1 Nannocystis exedens
GCACCGGCTCGCAGGTCACGTCTGCCAACAACTGCACGGTCGACATCAACATCACCTGCCCGCTCAACGCCAGCGACTCGTTTCATGAGACCGGCCACGGCTCATGGAGCGCAGATGGCACCAGTGGTGAAGCGATCATCGAGCTGGTCCTGTCTGACAGGTACGGCAACTTCCTCTGCCAGAGCACGTACGACATCAATTACGAGCGGGTTCAGTAGGGTTCTCATACCATCGGAGAATCAACGCCAATGGGACAGCGTAACGCCGCCGAAACCCTCGTTCTCATCGTGGGCTGTTTTCTCGACAAGCGCACTTGGTCGCAAGCAGATCTGGCACGCACCGCCAACGTGCGCGTCGACACGATTCGCAAGCACCTTCTCGAACTGCAGGAGGTCATCCCGCTCACACGGGACGAAGATCATCCGAACGTCTACTGGAGCTTGCCGAAAGACTGGCTGCCCGGCGGGCTGAGCTTTTCACAGAATGAACTTCACGCGCTTCTGCGGATGCTCATGCGCGCGCCGAAAACCAAGGACCGCGAACGACTCGTCAACAAAGTTGCCGAAGCGCTGCGGCTGCCTCGCACGATTCTGGACTCGAAAGCGATCGCGAGCGTCGATCGATCACCCGAATCCGAGCATTGCCTCATCACCCTCGAGCAAGCCGCGCTTCACCAGCGCGCGCTTCGCTTTCAGTACTTTAGCGTATCGCGCGGCGTGCTCGAGTTTCGGAACGTATCTGTTCAGCGCGTCTTCGCTGGACCCCCGATTCGCTTCATCGCCACTTGCCACAAGGACGACAAGCTCAAGTGGTTCCGGGGTGATCGGGTGACGATTCCCACATTCGCCGACGATGCGGCATTTCGTCACCACGATGGTGACAAATTGCAAAAGTTTGTCGACACAAGCGTCAAGGGCTATCGCGGTGAGGAAGCGATCACCGAGAGTGTCTTCTTCGTGAAACACCCCGAAGCCCAGTGGGTGAAAGCCAACCTCATCGCACCGATGACGTTCGACGAGATGCGCGAGGGCATTCGCGTTCGTGCGAAAACGGCCGCCGTGCAGCGCATCGCTCGCTTCGTCGTGTCACTGGGCGACGTCGCACAAGCCGAGACGCCTGAGTTGCAAGTGCACGTGCGTCGCCTTGCGGAAGGGGCGCTTCGGGTGACGGAGTTGCCGCGCGCGAAGCCGCTTCGGGCGACTTGAGCGAGTCACGCGTCGTCAAAGTAGTCGTTGTCGACCTTCGGTACCTGCAGCGCCTTTTGGCTGACGCCGACTCCAGTGTCGATCATCAACGAGGAGAGCATCGATCCGTCCACGAGCACGACCGTGCCACGCGCTTTGGTGGCCGCCTGCTTCGCTTCTTTTGTAAAGGCACTTGTCGTAATGAAAACGCCTTTCGTTGCACCCTGGAGTTGCAACGCGCCCATGAACCCCTGGATCTCTGGACTTCCAACAGTGTTCTTCCAGCGCTTGGCCTGCACGTAGACCTTCTCGAGGCCCAGCCGGTCGAGCGAGATGATGCCGTCGATACCCCCGTCGCCAGAGCCTCCGACGCGCTGTAGGTCTGAACGGTTCGTGCCATATCCCATCGCGTGAAGCAGATCGAGAACGAGGTGTTCGAAGAACTCGGGAGGTGCACGTCCGATGAGTTCAAGAAGGTCACGCGCGACGCTGTCACGAACTTCTGCAAGAGCAGCTTCGATGCGCTCCTCGGGGCTCGACGTTTCCGATGCCGTGGAAGCAACAGGGGTCGAGGTCTCGCTGTTCGTATCGGCGTCCTTCTTCAGACTTAGGCGCGCCGTCCGCGGTACGATCGCCAGCCGATCGATCTCGTCGTCCGAGATGCTGTGGTGCTTCGAAGCGTAGTCGCTGCCCTCAGCGGTGAGTTTCCAAAGGCCTCGCTGGGGGCTGCTCGAAAGGCCCGCTCGCTTCAGCCTGTCATGCGCCCATCCAATGCGATTCTTGTAAACCGGCTGGTTTCCACTCGGGAGTACGGCAGCGCGGTCTTCGGGGGTTAGATTCATCTCGCTCGCCAGCGCCTGGTACGCGTCGGAAATCAATGCGCCGGTGGCGTGCATCTTGAGGTAGCGGAGGAGCGGCTCAATGAACTTGTCGAAGGTGGGGACTGGCATGGGCAGGCAATCGTACCGCAGCGGTGGGTCGTCCGGTGTAGTTGCGCCCCTGGTGTTGGCATGTTGGACAGGCGTCGTTGTTCGGCCAACATTGCAACGGCGGCGTGATCTGCTGGCTTTGCGGGGCAGCGCACGCGTTGTTGGCGTGTTGGTCGGCGATTAGAGCTCGGCGTGCGATCAAAGAACTCAGGACTCGTCTCGCATGAACACGACGGACGCCGACCCGTCGTACGCAACGAGGGGCAATGGACTCGCAACAACGATCCCCAGCATTACTTGTCAAAAGCAACGAATATCATTACTTTCACAAAGTGAAATCCGTCTTCCCTCCCAGCGCCGAGACATTCATCGACGCCATGGTCGCCGAGGGAAGGTACACATTTGCCACGAAAGAGGCGACCCGCGCGCTCTCCGTCTCGCCCGTTGCCGCGCGAGCCGCACTTCGTAGACTCGCAGAGAAGGGACGCATCGCGCAGCCCGTTCGAGGCTTTCATCTCATCATCCCGCCAGAGTATCGTCGCATCGGGTGTCTTCCCCCAGAGCAGTTCATCCCGCAGCTCATGATGTGGCTCGGCGAGCGATACTACGTAGCGATTCTCTCTGCGGCTCAGTATCACGGTGCGGCGCACCAACGGCCCCAACGGTTTCAAGTCGTCGTGGCGAAAAATCGTGCACCGATTGCGTGCGGCTCCGTCGAAGTTGAATTCATCGCGCGAAAGAAAATTGCGCGCGTTCCGACGGTCGACGTCAACACCCCCCGCGGCCCCGTCCGCATCGCTTCGGTAGAAGCAACGGCACTCGACGTGATCGGCTATCCGAGTCACGTTGGGGGTCTCGACAACGCAGCAACGGTGATCTCCGAGCTCGCGGAGAAGATCGATCCGAAGGCGCTCGTGAAGGTCGCAAAAACGGCTCCGGTATCTTGGTCGCAGCGCCTTGGCCATGTGCTCGATCTCCTGGGTCACGAAGCGAAGACCGAACTCCTTGCGACCTTCGTGCGCAAGAATGCGGGCGACGTGATCTCGCTTGTGCCTTCGGCGCGCCCCCGTCGTGCATGCCGCGTGGCAAAGTGGCGGCTCGACGCGAATGTCGAGGTCGAGAGCGAAGCATGATTCCGAAAGACTTCATCACCGAGTGGCGCAAGCACGCACCCTGGGTACAGGACGTTCAAGTCGAGCAGGACCTCGTCATCTGTCGAGCGCTTGTGGACATTTTCTCGCGCCCCGCGCTTCGCCGCGCCCTTGCGTTCCGCGGAGGCACGGCGCTCTACAAGCTGCATGTCCGTCCGGCTGCAAGACAGGGTCACCTTCTTGCACGCGCACGCGCGCTGCCGTACGCCAACGACTGCATGCGCGCCGCCCTTCTCGCCCTTCTCGCCGTTCTTGCTGCGGGTTGCTCGAAAATGGACGTGAGCCGACCGCCTCCTCTTGTGCAGGCGCCATCAGCCGCAGCGGCAGTGCCCCCGCCCCCGCCGGCGGCCGTCGTTCCGCCATCTCGAGCTGCCACCCCGTCCGAAATCGAAACTACGACGGTTACCAATATCGGCGTGCACATCGGTGGAGGGCCCAACGACGCCGCGACGAAGGCGCCCGTACGCGACTCCATTGCGCCCCACTTCAAATACTTCGGGAAGTGTTACGAATTGGTTGAGGTCAAGAAGCGGGGTGACGTAGGCGTCGACCTTCTGATCGAACCGGAAGGAGGAGCCGCGCGCGTGAGCAATCCCCGCGTGCTCGGCCTTCGCGGCGACGCGTTCAAAGAGTGTGTCGTCGCTGAGTTTGGTAAAGTTCGTTTCCAAAAGATGCGCCACGGCAAGACCATGGCAAGCTACTCGCTCCGCTTTGCTCCCAAAGACCCACCCTAAGGAAGGCACGATGCGCGCAGCCATGAGCGTCGTTCGCGACGCGATCGCACGAAAGGTCGACAGGCGTTTTATCGGTGCCGCAAGCCTGTCGGAGGTCAACGCGCCCACGCGCAAGCAGCGACTCGACCGGTGCGCCGAACTCGCCGCGACGTACAACCTGCCCGAATACTTCTCCTCTCCAGTTACATTTGTCGCAGAGCCGCCGGCGCCCGTATTTGCGTACACGCGCGTGCGCCCGCTCAAGGGCGGCACAGTGTTCGATGCGCAGTGGCAAGACGGCTTCCAGGCGCTCCATCCGGACATGGGCGAGCGGTACTTTGCGTTCGAGCGAAACGCGAAGTCACACGCGCGCCTCTTTCTCCACGACAGCCCACGCCCGGCGATCGTCTTGATGCACGGGTACTTGGGCGGCCCCTTCTGGTTCGAGCAATACGTGCTGGCCGCGAAGCGCTGGTACGCGCTCGGGTTCGATGTGGCACTCGGGGTGTTACCTTTCCACGGGGCAAAGCGGGTTCCGACCGAGAAGTTGCCGCTCTTTCCCCACAAGGACCCGCGCTTCTCGATCGAGTGCTGCAGGCAATCGGTGCACGACATTCGTGCCTTGACGAGTTACTTTTTGCAGCGCGGCGCACCGACGGTGGGCCTCATGGGCATCAGTCTCGGTGGATATGTGAGTTCGCTCGCGGCGACGATTGAAGACAGGCTTACGTTTTGCGCAACGCTCATCCCGTTCGCCTCGTTCGCTGAGCTCGCGCGCGATCGCGGCACGCTGGGTGACAACGACGCCGACTTCGAAGAGTTCCTCGCCCGCCGCGAGGCTGAGCGATCGATCAGTCCACTGGCGAGACCGTCACGTGTGAAGCACGCGCTGGTGATCGGCGCCAAGGCTGACCAGGTCACGCCGGTGCGCCACGCGCAGATGCTCGCGCACCACTTTAATGCCGACCTCCACCTGCTGGAGGGTGGGCACATCGTGCAAACGTGGCGATGGCAGGGGCTCGCGCTGTGCGAGCGGTGGTTTGCGCGTTTTCTGTGAGCCCAGCCATGCCGGCTCGACATATTGCAACTGGTACAGGCACATTATCTCGAGCAGCTCAATCCAGCTCGTGACGAGGTGCTTTTGCGCATGGAGCGATACGCTGCTGTGCGCAACTTCGCACAAGTAGGTTGCGTCGCCGCGATTTGGTGCCAAGACACGTCGCAATGAATCCAGCCAAATCGATTTTCACTGCGTTCGGCCTTGGTTTTCCTCTCATCCTTGCCGCTTGCGGAGGCGCAGTCGATGTCGATGAGCCCACTGAAGCCTCAGACGCTGCCACGTCGAAGGCGATCACGTTGCCCAGCTCAGGCGGTACAAAGTTCTCTGTCAGGGTTTCGAAACAGAGCGATGTGTCGATCGCGCTCGACTGCAACCCGCCGAGCAATCCCGACGTTGTGGGGCCGGCCTTTCGCATCAGCAGCGCGAGTCTTGCCCTTACCGACACCCAAGCGCGGGCGGGACGATGGGCATGGACGGGCACGATGCCGGTGGGGACGCACACGTTTGCCCTCGCAAGCGTTGGAGGCGTTGGGGCGAGCTGCACCCTGAAGACGGTCAAGCTTGCAGCGGCGCGCACCTGCCGAACGTGGAGCTCGTGGCGGTCGCCCAACACCAACCACACGCACATGCGGGTAGGGTCCCAGCCAAGCGACTGGGAAGCGCTGCCGGCATCGGGCAATCACTGGGGCGCATGGGCGGCCTGGGCCACGGTTTACGAGAAGCCGGTCAAGCGCGGCTACCTGCTGCACAACCTCGAGCACGGCGGCCTCGTGTATTCCTACAAATGCACCGCCGCGACCGACAGCAAGGCCTGCACTGAAGCACGCGACCAGCTCATCGATCTTGCAAACGAAGTCGGTGAGGCCCGAGTCATCGTGACGCCCGATCCCACGCAAACCGAACTCTTCGCAGTGCGTGGTTGGCGCGAAGCTTACTCGTCAAGCTGCCTCGACGTTGAAAGCGCAAAGGCCTTCGCGCTCGGATCGATTCGCCACGGGCGGGAAGACGTGGACGCGGACCCGCCGGTTCCGTTCGATCCGACAACCACCAACGTGCCTTGTTACAATCTGATGGCCGCTCCCGACTCTTGCCCGTAGGACCTTGATGTCGATGCACGGGTTTGGCATTTTCGCGTGCGTGATTCTCCTTGCTGGGTGTGGCCCCGCCCAGCCGAAACCTCTCTCAGCCGACGAAAAAGCCACGTGCGATCGCGCGAGGCGCACGTTTAACGACGCGCGCATGATCAAGAGCGACGCAGTCGCCGATGCGAACCCTGAATGGCAGCGGTCAAACGAGCTTTGGCAAACTGCAATCGCTGGCGTTACCAATGCGCGACTCAAGGGCCAGTGCGGCGTCGACGCAGCACCACTCTTCGATACATGGATGAATTTTCTCGACCGATCGCTCGACCGGCTCGAGCGCGACGACAGCTTCCAAGTAACCGCAAACGACATGGCGCTCGCAATCGCGACGGCACCGCTTGAGACAGGTCCTCAAGAATTTTTCGGCCCCGACTTACTCGCACGCTTCGACCGCGCGAGCAGAGCAAGTTGGGCGCGACGCATCAAGGCAGTCAAGAAGCTTGAGGACCTTGCGCTCACGGCGCCACTCTGTGTGTTTTCGTCACACGCACTGGGCCACGTCGAGGGTGCGCAGCTTCACAACGCGTGGGCTGACTTCAACAAAGAAACCTGGGGCCGTTGCGCATTTCCCACCCCGCTAAAGGAGTGGAAGCACGACGGGCCCGACGAAGTGGTCATCAGCTGGCTCACGTGGAACGAAGCGGCAGGCAAGCCGTCGCTCGAGTACGTGATGACGGTCAAGGGCGTGCAGCCCATTGGCGACCACGGCGTCATGTTTCATTTTCAACCAAAGGCCGCCTTCAAGAAGCTGCCGGGCATTCGAGAGAACCGCTGGGTGGGCTTGCACGCGAGCTACACCACAAAAGAGAAAGTGGATGGCAAGGTTGAATCGATCGAACGCGCAAGTGGGGTTGTTCTGGTAAGGCGTGGGAAGAAGTAGCGCTATCCGTTCAGTGCTGCCCGTGCCCGCTCGATCAGTTGCGCCGTGGAGCTATCGTGGCCCGTAGCGCTCGCGCCTCGAGAAAGTTCGGGCTCGATAGCTTTGGCAAGTTGCTTACCCAACTCGACGCCCCACTGATCGTAACTATTGATGTTCCAAATAGCGCCCTGCACGAATATTTTGTGCTCGTAGAGCGCGATCAACTTACCGAGTGACCCGGGCGTCAATTTCTCAACCAAGAACATCGTACTTGGCCGGTTGCCGACGAAAGCTCGATGCGGAGCAAGCCCGTCGATGCGATCCTCCGCAACACCAGCGGCCGCCATTTCAGCACGCACTTCGCTCTCGGTCTTACCGCGCATCAGCGCCTCGGACTGAGCGAGCGCATTGGCGAGAAGCACCTTGTGGTGCTCACCAAGCTTGTTGTGCGTACGGAGCGGAACGATGAAATCGCACGGCACGAGCCGCGTGCCTTGGTGAATCAGTTGGTAGAAGGCGTGCTGACCATTGGTTCCAGGTTCACCCCAAATAATGGGTCCGGTGTCATATTGGTCAATGCGCTTGCCTTCTCGGTCGACGCTCTTGCCGTTGCTCTCCATGTCGCCTTGCTGAAAGTACGCAGGGAATCGGTGCAGGTACTGGTCGTAGGGCAAGATGGCGTGCGAGGCCGCGCCAAAGAAGTTGCTGTACCAAAGCCCGAGGAGTGCCATGATCACCGGCGCGTTCTGCTCGAGAGGCGCGTTCCGAAAGTGCTCGTCGACGGCGCGGGCTCCGGCAAGCAACGCGTCGAAGTGCTCGTAACCGATCGTGCACATAATGGGCAGTCCGATCGCGGACCAGAGCGAGTAGCGCCCGCCGACCCAGTCCCAAAAACCAAACATGTTCTCGGTGGCAATGCCGAACTTCTTCACTTCGGCTTCGTTGGTGGAAACCGCTACGAAGTGATTCGGTACGGCGGCTTCGCCCAGCGCGTCGACTAGCCACTTGCGCGCGCTGTGGGCGTTCATGAGCGTCTCTTGTGTGGTGAACGTCTTTGACGCGACGATGAACATCGTGCGCTTGGGGTCAAGCCGCTTGACCGTTTCTGCGATGTGCGTGCCGTCAACGTTCGAGACGAAGTGCGGCGTAATGGGGCCCCAGTAGGGCTTTAGGGCCTCGGTCACCATCACGGGCCCCAGGTCTGAGCCGCCAATACCGATGTTGACGACGTCCGTGATGCGCTCCCCCGTCGCACCTTTCCAGGCGCCGCTTCGAAGGGCGTCTGTGAATGCGCGCATTTGCGCCAAAACGGCGTGGACCTCGGGGAGAACGTCCTTGCCGGATACCGTAAACTTACCTGACTTTGTGCGCAATGCAACATGGAGGACCGCGCGATCTTCGGTGACGTTGATCGCATCACCCGCGAACATGCGATCGCGCAAGTGCTCAACGCCTTGCTCCCGTGCAAGAGCGAAGAGCGATCCGAGAACTTGATCGTTGATGCGGTGCTTTGAGTAGTCGATGAATACGTCACCGAGCGTCAGTGAATAGCGTTGGGCGCGGCCCGGGTCCGCGACGAAGAGAGCGCGCATGTGGGTCGTCTGGGTTGCATCACGAAGCGCAAGCAGCGTGCGCCACGCGCCAGTCGTCGTCGGGTTCGCCATGGAGGCGATGCTACCGCAACTCCCCAGCTACGACCGCTTGTACACAACCTTGCGCGGCATCGCGCCTGACCTGGCCACGATCTGTTGCGCCTCGCGTTGCAGGAGCGGGTGGACCTTTTTGCCCATGATGAACATGCCGAGCAGCTGCGGGTTCATGTCGGCGAGCTTCTTCATTGCCCGTGTTGCGGCCTTCATGTCGTTGGCTCCCGCAAACGTGAATGCCCGCGCTCGGTAGAGCTGAATCTGAAACTCCGCGAGCTCGGGATCGTCGGGGTTGAAGAGCTCGAGCACATCGACGCCCTTCTTCGCTTGCCCTGTGCGGCCCCATGCTTCGGCTGCGACGGCTGCAAACATCGCGCGAGCACGAACGTCCTGTTGCTTACCCATCTCGACCTGGTCGACCAGCATGCGCGCCTCTTTTGCCTCGCCCTGGGTAAGGTGCATCATCGCACGCATCGTGCGCACCTGATCGGCGACCGGTTGCATCTGTTTGCTCAAATCGATCGTTTCGAGTGTCGAAATGGCTTTCTTGGGATCTTCCTGCATCTCGATCTGAGAGCGCGCGATGACGGCCTGAACGTCGTCTTTCTTGAAATCGGTCTCGAGACGTTTCAGCGCGTCTTTGCGGCCCTCAGTCGAACTCGCCTGCGAGAGAAGCGCACCGATCGCCTGCTGGTTCTTGAGCAGGCGCATGAAGTAGATCGCCGCTCCGGCGACCAATACGGTGAGGACACCGGCGATGCCAACCGGCCACCAGCTCTTGACGGCACTCTGGACCATGGCCGCGATCACCCAACCCGCGACGACAATCAGACCCACGCGGGTCACAGTCTTCTTCAAGTCGGGCGTCGGCGGCGGACTGGCGGACTGGCGCGCCTCGAGCATCTCTTTGAGATCGCGCTGCATCGACGCGGGCGACTTCTTCTTTGGCTTCTTGTCGAGTGCATGCATGTTGCCGGCGTGTAGCAGCCTCTACGCGTGGCGGCAAAGGTGCGGTCGCAACCCAACGCGAACCCCAAGACTTGCGGCTACAAATTCGAGGGCGGGCCGGTGAGGCAATCACCTTGAAGCTCGGGATCGCCGGCATTTGCGGCCTGCAAGAAGTGAATGAACAGGCTCTTGGCGATCGACATGCAGGGCACCGCAAGGAGGGCCCCTACCACCCCGAAGAGGTGCTCCCCCGCGAGCAGCGAGAACACCACGAGCACAGGATGCAGCTTGGCCGCGTCCCCCATGATCTTGGGATTGAGCAAGTTGGCTTCGAGCTGGTGAATGCCCACAATCCAGACGAGGACGAACACCGCAGTTCCGAGGCCTTGAGTGAGACCGATCGCGACCGCTGGAATCGTGCTGATGATCGACCCGAAGATTGGAATGAGCGAGAGCACCGCCGCGACAAGTGCGAGCACCGGCCAGTACTTGAGGCCAACCATCGCGAAGCCGATCGCCGAGAGAACGCCATTGATCAAGCAAATGATGAGCTGCCCACGGACGACGCCCGACAACCCCCGATCAATTCGGATCAATAGATGATCATAATCATCGCGTGCCGAGGGCCTCACAAGAAGGCGAAAGAACCCAACGATGCGCTCGCGCGTCAACATGATGTACGCCGCCAGCATGAGGGTGATGAAGGACAAGAAGATGCCGCGACTGACACCGGCGACGATGTTCTTGCCCATCTTGTAGACCTCGGCGGGATTCTGCGTCAGCCACATGCGCAGCTCGGCGATCTTGTCGTTCGCCTTGCCGCTGAGGTCGACGTCGCGAAGGCCGATCTCGGCCAGACGCGCCTCAAGCCATGGGATCCAGCTCTCTTTCGCTTCTGAAAGCAGCGACGGAAACTCGTCACGCAACCGCTGCACTTCAGAGACCAACCGCGGCGACGAAGCGCGCACAAAGAAAGCGAGCGCCAAAATTCCCATGAGGTAGACGCCAATGATCGCGGCGGCGCGCGGCACGCGCCTACGCTCGGCCCAAGCAACTGCCGGCGTGAGCAAGTACGCGAGCACAAGGGCCATGACGAACGGAAACATGACGGCTTGCGAGAGCCATAGGGTCGCGCACACGATAACCGCCACGACCCCGAGGAAGACTGGGCGCCGCCAGCGCGAGCGAATCGTCTCGCTATCCATCTGAGCGCCTCAAGCCATCTGAGCGCCTCAAAATGCGGCCCCTTGCACGTCGACAAAGAAAGGTTGCAAGCGCGACCAGGTCTCGTCGAGATAGTCGGGCATGACCCGGACCTCGCCGATGACGGGCATGAAGTTGTGGTCGCCCGACCAGCGTGGGACGAGGTGACCGTGCAGGTGCTCCTCGACGCCGGCGCCGGCGGCCTTGCCCAAGTTGAAGCCGATGTTAATCCCCTCGCAGCGGGTCGCCTTTCGGAGGCGCTCCGCGCTCAGGCGCAAGAGGTTCATCAGGTCGCCGTATTCCTCGGCGTCAAGCAACGAGAGGTCAGACACGTGCCGATTCGGCGCCACCATGATGTGCGCCGCTGCGAACGGATAGCGATTCAAACACGCGTGCGCGTGCTTTTTCACCAGCAGGACGAGGCGCTCGCGGTGGGCTTGCTGGCCACAGGTCACGTGTTCGCAGAAGAAGCACTCGCTGGGCTTCTGCCCAAGGATGTACTCCATCCGCCAAGGCGCCCACAGGCGGTCGGTCATGCGCCGACGATAAACGAAGTCTTCGCCCGGTCACACGTGAAAACGGCGAGCCCCAGCACCATCTGGGACCCGCCGCATGTATTGTAACCTATAAAGTTACGATGATCCGACTACTTGTCCTTGTCGACGGTCAAGTTGCCGAGCTTCTGTTTGATGAGGTCACCGATGGTGCCGCCGGTTGCGTCAGCACCCTCTTTGACCTTCTTTGCGCCTGCCGTGCCTGCCATGCCTGCCGTGCCTGGGGCCTTAGGAGCCTTGGACTCGCGTTTCTCTGGCCTCGATGCCGCCTCTGCTGAGGCCTCACCGATGCGCATCGTGAGCGTGACGCGGCGATCTTGCGTATCGAGATTCGCGATTTCGGCGTCGAATTCGTCACCGATTTTGATCTCAATCGCTTCGCCTGCTTCGTTCGTCTTCAGGACGAGTTCGTTCGAGGCGATGAAGCCCTCGGCGCCCTCGCGGATGCGAACGAAGATGCCGAAGTCGACCGTCGACAGAACCTTGACCGGAACCACTTTGCTCGGTGGCAGTTCTGAGAAGATGGTCGGCCACGGATCATCGTAAAGCTGCTTGACACCAAGAGAGACCTTCTTCTCGTCGTGGTTGATCGAGAGGATGATCGCGTCGACGTCGTCGCCCTTGTGATAAATGTCACTCGGGTTGTTGATTTTCGCCGTCCACGAGATGTCGCTCTTGTGCACCATGCCGTCGACGCCTTCTTCGATGCCGATGAAGACACCGTAGTCGGTGAGCGAGCGGACCTTGCCGCCGATTTTGTCGCCTGGCTTGTACTTGTCTGTGAAGATGCTCCAGGGATCGGGCTCAAGCTGCTTGAGTCCGAGCGAGATGCGCTTGCTCTTCGCGTCGACTTCGAGCACCTGGCACTCGAGTTCTTGGCCGACTTCGAGGAACTTGCTTGGGTGCTTGATCTTCTTGGTCCAGCTCATTTCGCTGACGTGGATCAAGCCTTCGACGCCTGGCTCAAGTTCGACGAACGCACCGTAATCGGTGATCGACTGAACTTTGCCGCTGACCTTCTTGCCTGGCGGGAAGGCCTCTTCGGCGTGGTTCCATGGGTCGTCTTGCGTTTGCTTGAGGCCCAATGAAACACGCTCGGTTTCGGCGTTGTACTTCAGGATCTTGACGGTCACCTCATCGCCCACCTTGAAGAGTTCTTCAGGGTGATTGACGCGGCCCCAGCTCATGTCCGTGATGTGGAGCAAGCCATCGATACCGCCGAGGTCGACGAACGCGCCGTACTCGGTGATGTTCTTGATGACGCCCTTGACGATCTTGCCTTCCTCGAGTGAGAGGAGGGTCTTGTTCTTGATCTCGTCGCGCTCACGCTCCAGAAGGACGCGGCGAGAGAGCACGATGTTTCCGCGCTTCTTGTTGAACTTGATGACCTTGAACTGAAAGGTCTGCCCGAGCAGTTTGTCGAGGTTGCGGATCGGACGAAGGTCAACCTGTGAACCAGGAAGGAACGCTTTCACGTTGCCGCGAATGGTGACCGACAGGCCGCCCTTGACGCGTTGGCTGATCGTGCCGTCGATCAGTTCGTCGCGTTCGCACGCGCTCGAGATTTCGTCCCATACCTTGGCCTTGTCGGCCTTCTCTTTCGACAGCGTGATGAGGCCGTCGTCGTTTTCGCGACTCTCGACGAACACGTCAATCACGTCACCGGCTTTGACACCAATGACGCCTTGGGCATCGGCGAACTCGGCGATGGGCAGCATGCCTTCGCTCTTGCCGCCGATATCGATCACTACGTGATCTTTATGTACTGCGATGACCGTCCCTTTGGCGATCTCTCCCTCTTTGAAGTCGGCACCTTCTTCGATGCTCGCTTCAAAAAGTGCGGCGAACCCGTCGAGTGCGCCTGATTTCCCGGATGCGATGCCTGCCGAGAACAGGGTTGTGGTTGCGTTAGACATTGAACAGTTTTTCTTCCTTTCGGGGGGAGGAAGCTTTATCTGCGGCGGAAGCGCGTGTCAAAGCGGAAATTACGGGCTTCCGTGATGTTCTGAGCCCCAACTTACGCTGCGCTACCACCGCGACTGTTCGTGCTGAAAACTACTTCTTCACAGTCACGCGCTGGACGAGAATGTTCGTGCCGCCTTGGAATTTGTCTTTCTCGGCCTGCACCGGATCGGCAACGGTGACAGCACTCTTTTGGTCGACCCAAGCGGCGCCTGTTGCCGTAAACGCATAGGCTTTCACGTTGGGCAATGCGATGAGCGACGAGCCCAGCGAGGAACTCGCAACCGAGGCATTGGCAAGAATTTTGCTCCCATCTCCACCTGGCAGCGCGAGCGTCGCATCGGTGGCCTGGTACCACCTTCCCCAGAAGTGGTTCTTGTTGTTGCTCCCGGGTGTCTGCTGCTGCACCACCCAAAGACCTGAACTGGTCGACGCGAGGCCCGTCACGAAGCCCTCGACGATCTCCTCCGCGCCCTTGCCTGTATAGTAGAAAGATCCCCAGTTGTAGGCGCCCGAAGTTGGATTAAGACTGAGGAGGAAGCCCTCGCCCATCTGCGTGTCAAAGGGCTGGATGGCGACGCGCCCCCCCACGATGGCCTGTCCCTCGTGCATCGCAAGAGCGAGCGTGTTGTTGTTGTCGCCCGACACGGACACCCAGCTCTTCGCCCACACAACGGATCCATCCGTTGCCTTGACTCGCGCGGCAACGTGGCCGGTTGAAAGACCTCTTACTTCGAGGGCCGCAATCACGCCGTCACCTTCGACGGCAAGCCCCCTCGTAATGCTGGCGCCCGTGTATTTGTTGCCCCACGCGAGCGTCGGCGCGCTCCCGTCGACGCCGTCGAAGCGTAGGATGATCGGTTGGGTCCCTGTGATCCCTCCGATGTACGCCGTCGTGCCTGACACCGTGATCGCACCGATGCGCGGCGGAGAGCTTAAGGTAATCCCCTTCGCCCACAAGAGCGACCCGTCGGACTTTTTGAGCGCGGCGAGATAGAGACCTGACGATGGGTCGGAGACCTGCCCGGCGAGCAAAATGCGGTCCGGCAGAGAGGCGTCCACTACCCAGGCGCGCATCCCCTCCTTGGCGATCGTGGGCGTTTCCTTTGTGGCGCTGACGAGCGCCGATCCCCACACGAAGCTGCCATCGGATGCTTTCACGTTGATCGCGGCCGCCTGATACACGGAATTCGCGTTGTCGCGCGACCGTTGAAACGCGAGGAACAAGTTCCCCGCAGAATCCAGTGCGAGCGAGTTGCCCGCGCCTCCGATCTCGCCGTTGTCGCCGACATCGCGCGTGGACTGATCGTAGGTTTCGTGAAACTCGCGGACCCAACTTGCCGATCCGTCCGGCGCCATGCGCGCAAGGGCTACGTTCTTGGTGTAGTTGTCGCTCCACTGGGTGGTGTTGAAACTAAAGTACGCGGTCCCGCTCGAGTCGACTGTGAGCCCCCCGGGTTGCGCGCTGTTGGGCGCACTGACGTTGGAGCGACCAAAAATGCGCTCCAGCGCATTGGACACGTTTGGGCTAAACGTCGCGTTGTCGCGGCCGCGCGCGTTGATCGTAATGACGTAGCTCTTCCCACCGTCGTATCGAACTGTGAGCTTCGCGTCGCGCGCCCCGGAAACGAGCGGGTAAAAGAAAACGCCGACAGACGCCGTGCCCTTCGGGGCCAACTCGACCGACTTAAACGTCAACGGCTTTCGTGATGTCGAACCCGGTTCATTAAGTTCCCACTCAATGGCTTCGGACGGGCTCACCGGTTCGAGAGTGACCGATTCAATCGTGATGGCACTCTGCCCGATGTTCGCGATGTCGATTCCAATCGTTCCCTCACTGTAGGGAGGAATGCCGTCAAGCACCGTAGCGGCGTAGGCGCTGCCGTTGGCAATTGCGCGCGCGCTCGTTCCGCGCAGTTCTATCGGAGCTGGACCCACAGGTTCAGCGTCCCCACCGCCAGAATCAGGGGGCGAGGTCGCATCTGCGGTCCCTGTCGTGCCTCCATCGCCCGAGACGGGTGATGCCTCGGAGCACGCGGCGGAGAAAAGAGCGACGACGACCCCAAGCCCACTAACCACAAACAACCCACGCTTCATTTTCATGATGCCTGCAACGGGCCCTCTGCCGAGGGAGATAACCTCTCGTTCGTTTTTTTACCGGTAACCCGCTGAAATCGCCCTGCCCTGCCCGCCATCGACCGGGATGCACGCGCCGGTCACCCATCTTGCGCCGTCCGAGCAGAGAAAGACGACCACGTCGGCCACTTCTTCGGGCAAGCCAAAGCGGCCCCACGGAAGTTCTTCCGTAAGCATCTTCTCGATCATCTCGGGTTTCGCGTTGAGGCGCTTGTCCCACGAGCCACCGGGAAACATGATGGACCCGGGAGCAACGGTATT
>CAMBEV010000038.1 GCA_945865595.1 Nannocystis exedens
CTACGAAGGCAAGGCGGCGCGGACGTTCATCGAGTCTGCGCCGGCCCACGACTCGCCGCTCGCCACCTTCGTGCGCGAACATCCGATTCGCACGCTGCTCGCGATCGCGCATGTTCGCAAGCGCACGCGCGGCGCGGTGTCACTGGTCAACACGCACCCGTTCGTGCGCGAGCTCTTCGGTCGGCACTTCGTCTTCGCACACAACGGAACCGTTCGTAACGTGCGACGTTTCAAAACGGGCCGCTTCACCCCGATCGGCAGTACCGACAGTGAGTGGGCGTTCTGCGCGCTGCTCAACGGATTGCAGAATCGATTTGGCACGATCTACCCAACGTCCACCCGCGAGCTGTGGAATGCCGTTGCCGAGATCTCGGGTCGCATTGGGCGAGAGGGCACCTTCAATTTCTTGCTCGCCGATGGGCAGCACTTGTTCGCACGCTGCTCCACAAAGCTGCACCACATCGTGCGAAAGGCGCCCTTTGCGAGCGCAACCCTTTGCGACGACGACGTTCAAGTTGACTTCGCCAAGCTCACCAAACCCGGCGACCGCGTGGCCGTCGTCGCGACCCAACCTCTCACTCGCGATGAGGCGTGGGTCCAAGCCGAGGCCGATACCCTCTGGGTATTTCGAGGTGGCCAACTGCGCGCGACGCTCGAGTCACGCTGAGCGTCAGGCTCGCCGACAAGTTCGGTACTCTTTGCCGTAAAAGCGCATTCAGCGATATGAGTGGATTCACGCATGCCGCTGCTCACTGTGGACAATCTCACCACAAGCTTTCGCACCGACCAAGGGGTCGTCCGCGCGGTTGAGCGGGTTTCGTTCGAAGTGCCTGAACGCACCACTGTCGGAGTCGTCGGCGAGAGCGGGTGCGGAAAGAGCGTGACGGCGCTTTCGATCATGCGCCTTGTTCCTTCTCCTCCCGGGTTCATTGAGCACGGAAGCATCTCGTTCAACGGGCGAAATTTGCTCGCACTTTCAGAATCCGAGATGTGCGATTTGCGTGGCGACGAAATCGCGATGATTTTTCAGGAGCCGATGACGAGCCTCAACCCTGTGTACAATGCAGGCAGTCAGATCGCCGAGGCCATCCGCATTCACAAGCGTGCGCCCACGCGAAAAGCGGCATGGGCACGTGCGGTCGAGATGCTCCGGCTGGTCGGAATGCCCGCGCCGGAAGAGAATGCGCGCGCGTATCCCCACGAGCTTTCGGGCGGTCAAAGGCAGCGTGTGATGATCGCCATGGCGCTCGCTTGCGAGCCGAAACTCCTTGTCGCAGACGAACCGACCACCGCGCTCGACGTCACGATTCAAGCGCAGATTCTTGAGCTGCTGCGTTCACAGCAAGAGCGCCTCGGCATGAGCGTGCTTCTGATTACCCACGACCTCGGACTCGTTGCTGAGCACGCCGAGTTCGTGATCGTCATGTACGCGGGACAGGTCGTTGAGCAGGGCCCTGTTGCGCAAGTGCTCCCAAAACCGCGCCATCCGTACACGCGTGGACTGCTTGCGAGCCTGCCGGGGCGTGGCCTGGCGCCACGCATGCGACTGCCAACGATTGAGGGCATCGTGCCCGACTTGCGCTCTCCACCAGCGGGATGCCGTTTCGCCGATCGTTGCCCGATGGTCCTTCCTATGTGCACTGAGAGCGCTCCTGAACTGGTCAAGATCGATGACCATCGGAAGAGTCGTTGTTTGCGCTGGCAGGAGATGTCGCCGTGAGCACAGCCTCTGAGCCGAGCATCGTGAAGCCTCAGACGCTCATCGCGGCTGATGGCCTCGGAAAGCTCTTTCCTGGACGGAGCAGCTGGTGGGGCACCACGTCGAGCTTCGTGCACGCCGTCCAAGGGGTCTCGTTGCGTGTGCGGCGCGGAGAAACGTTGGGTCTCGTCGGCGAGAGCGGCTGCGGCAAAAGCACACTCGGCCGGTTACTTTTGCGCTTGATTGAGCCCTCGTTCGGACGCGTCTTCTTCGACGGCAAAGAGATCACGCACCTGTCAGAGGGCGAGCTTCGACCGCTCAGGCGGCGAATGCAGATCATCTTCCAAGATCCGTACTCGAGCCTCAATCCTCGCATGACCGTGCGCGAGATCATCGCCGAGCCACTGCGCATTCATAAACTCGTCAAGAACGCGAACGAAGAGCTCGAACGAGTCTCTGAGCTGTTACAAAAAGTTGGTCTGCGGCCCGAAATGATGCCCCGCTATCCGCACGAATTTTCGGGCGGTCAGAGGCAGCGCATCGGCATCGCGCGAGCCCTTGCGGTCGAACCCGATTTCATCGTGTGCGACGAACCGATCAGTGCGCTCGACGTTTCGATTCAGGCGCAAATACTCAACTTACTTTCCGACCTTCAAGACTCGCTGGGGCTCTCGTACCTTTTCATTTCGCACGACCTCAACGTGGTGCAGCACTTCGCGCACCGGGTCGCCATCATGTACCTCGGACACATTGTCGAGCAGCTGCCGGCGCAGGGCATGCAGATGACCGCCCGGCACCCCTACACACGCGCACTGCTGTCGGCGGTGCCGGCGATCGACGTTGGTAAACGTCATTTACCGGTCGTCCTCGAGGGCGAGGTTCCCTCCCCGCTCGATCCGCCACCCGGTTGTGCGTTTCATCCTCGATGTGTTCGGGCGATCGCTGGCAAGTGCGACACCGACGTCCCGCCCTTCGAAGACGTTGCGCCTGGCCATCGGCTCGCATGTTTCAACCCTGCCCCCGCGGGCACGATAGACTTGGCCCCATGACCAAGGAGTCCTCGCCGCCTGCACCGCCTTCGCCGAAGGCGTCTCCCGTCGACGTCGAGCATCTCGCTCATTTGTATCGGCAGATGTTCCTTATCCGCCGCGTCGAAGAAGAGTCGGCTCGTGCCTATGCCACAGGAAAGATCGGAGGCTTCCTCCATCTGTACATTGGTCAAGAGGCGGTCGGTGTCGGGGCGATCGCAGCACTCCGGCCGGATGACAGCGTCGTCACGACGTATCGCGATCACGGCATCGCGCTCGCAAAGGGAATGAGTGCTCGGTCCCTGCTTGCCGAACTTTGGGGCAAGAAGACCGGGTGCTCACAGGGGCTCGGCGGGTCGATGCACCTCTTCGACAAAGAGCACAACATGCTCGGAGGCTACGGGATCGTTGGCGGTCACATCCCACTCGCGTGCGGCGTCGCGTTTGCGGCAAAGTACCAGGGCCAGGACCGCGTGACGCTCTGCTTCTTCGGCGAGGGCGCAGTTTCGATCGGTGGCTTCCACGAAGGGCTGTCACTCGCGGCGTTGTGGAAGCTTCCCATCGTCTTCATTTGCGAGAACAACGAGTATGCGATGGGTACGCCGCTCTCGCGCACGCTTTCGGTCGAGGACGTTTCGCTCAAGGCCGACGCTTACGGCATGGCGCGGGACCGCTTCGTCGCCGATGACGTACTCGAGGTCCAAGCGCGCGTCGGCGCGGCAGTCGAGCGAGCGCGCAAGGAGCAAGCGCCAACACTCGTGGAAATGCGCACCTATCGCTTTCGCGGGCACTCGATGAGCGACCCTGCCAAGTACCGAACGCAGACCGAACTTGACGAACACAAGCAACGCGACCCCATGACTCGGGCACGCGAGAGGTTGCTCACACTGGAGTACAAGGAGGGCCGCATTTCAGCACTCGAGCGGTCTGTCGAAGAAGAAGTGGCCGATGCCGTCAAGTTTGCTGACGAAAGCCCCGAGCCCGATACGTCGGTCCTTGCCCCCACAACCTACGACGGGGCCTTTGCCTACTGAAGCGCGAGGAACCATGTCAAACGTGCGTCAGCTACGATTTCGCGAGGCCCTTCGCGAGGCCATGATCGAGGAGATGGATCGCGATGAACGCGTCTTCCTGTTGGGCGAGGAAGTCGGCCACTATCAAGGCGCGTACAAAGTAAGCGAGGGCATGCTCGATCGCTTCGGCGCCAGACGCGTGGTCGATACGCCGATCGCAGAAGGTGGATTTGCGGGCATCGGTATTGGCGCGGCCATGATGGGGCTTCGGCCCATCATCGAGTTCATGACATGGAACTTCTCTGCCGTTGCGTTCGATCAGATTTTGAACAATGCCTCGAAGGTCCGGCAGATGTCAGGTGGTCAATTTAATTGTCCAATCGTATTTCGCGGTCCGAACGGAAGCGCGAAGCAAGTCGGCAGCCAACACTCGACGTCGATGGAACACTTTTACGCGACGATTCCTGGCCTCAAGGTGATTGCGCCCGCGTTTCCAGTCGACGCGAAGGGGCTCCTGAAGGCAGCGATCCGCGACGACAACCCTGTCATACTGCTCGAGTCCGAGACGCTCTACTCGGTCAAAGGCGACGTGCCCGACAACCTCGAGCCTATCGAGTTTGGTCGCGCGCAGATCGTTCGACCCGGATCAGCTCTTACGATCATCGCTTACTCGCGCATGACGCACGTAGCACTCGAGGCCGCTGACCAACTCGCAACGGAGGGCATCGACGTCGAGGTGATTGATCTGCGAACCCTACGCCCACTCGACGAGGAGACGATCGTGCGCTCGGTTCAGAAGACGCACCGGTGCGTCGTCGTCCACGAGGGATGGTCGTACGGCGGCGTTGGAGCCGAAATCGCCGACCGTGTACAACGCCTCGCGTTCGATTGGCTGGAGGCGCCAATTTTGCGGGTGGCTCAACTTGACGTCGGCATGCCCTACAACGCGACGCTTGAACAGGCGTGCATTCCTCAGCCCGGGCGGGTATGCGATACCGTCAAGCGCCTTGTCTTTCGCGAGACGTGAACGGAGACAACCATGGCCAAGATCACCACGATGCCGAAGCTGTCGCCAACCATGGAGGAGGGCGTTCTGTCGGTGTGGCACAAGAAGGAAGGCGACGCGGTCGAGGTCGACGATCTGCTCGCCGAAGTTGAAACTGACAAGGCTACGATGGAGTTTCGCGCGTTCGACAAGGGCACGTTGCTCAAGCAGCTCGTCGCCGCCGGTGCGACGGTGCGCCTTGGGCAGCCCGTTGCGATCTTTGGCAGTCCGGGTGAGGACGTTACCGCAATCGCCGCAGGCGCTGCTCCTCCTGCCGCTATACCCGCCGCTATACCCGCCGCTATACCCGCCGCTATCCCCATAGCGATCACGGCGGCCCCGCTCGCGGTGCGGCATGTGCGTGCAGGACTCGATGAGCTCGCGCGCACCGAACACGAACCCGCGTTCACCGCCGGCGAGGATACGCACGGTCATGTGCGCGCATCGCCCTACGTGCGCAAGCTCGCACGCGAGCGCGGCGTGAATCTCGTCGGCATCGCAGGCACGGGCAAGCATGGCCGCATCGTGCCGAGCGACCTTGATGCGCTGCGCACACAAAGCGTCGCGATCGCGCCACAGGGCTACGCAGGCATTGCCCTCTCGCCCCCCGAAACGCGGCCCCTTTCCATGATGCGCAAGACCATCGCGCGCAGGCTCACGGAATCGAAGCAAACCGTTCCGCATTTTTACCTCACGATCGATGTCGACGTGGATGCCCTGATGCGCTTTCGCGAGTCACTCAATGCAGAGCTCGCCAAAGCCACGGGCACGGACGAACCGGTGAGAATTTCGGTAAACGACTTACTTATCAAGGCGGTTGCCATTGCGCTGAAGCGCGTGCCCGCATGCAACGCGTCTTTCTCGCCCGAAGCGTTATTGCAACACACGCGGGTCGACATTTCTGTGGCCGTCGCGGTCCCTGATGGACTTGTCACACCGGTTGTACGAGACGCGGACAAAAAGAGTGTCGTCGCGATTGCTCGCGAAGTCCGTGAGCTTGCTGGCCGGGCGCGGAGCAAGAAGTTGTCGCCCGAAGAAATGCAGAACGGAACGTTCTCAATTTCGAACCTCGGGATGTTTGGCATCGACGAGTTTGCGGCGGTCATCAATCCTCCCGAGGGTGCAATCTTGGCGGTAGGTCGCGTAAGGCAAGAACCGAGCGTGCGCGATGGACTCGTGGTGGTTGCAAACCGATTGAAGCTGACGCTTTCGTGCGATCATCGCGTGGTTGACGGCGCAATCGGTGCCGCGTTCCTCGCTGAATTGCGCGCTCTTCTCGCAGAGCCACTCGCAGCCGCTGTAAGCTGAGGGTGCTTTGATCCCGCTCGTTGCCCTCGCCATCGTGACGCTCACGACGCCAGTATCGGGTCGCGTTCACGTCCCTGCCGGAACGTTCGACATGGGTTCGACTGCGCGCGAGATGGAAGCAGCACTCTTACTCTGTGAAAAGGAACTCTACCGGGCACATTGCCGCCTTACGGTCGGGCCCTTCATCCGCATCGAGGGCTACGCGCACGAAGTGATGCTGCGCGACTACTGGATCGATCGCACGGAGGTCACTGTTGCAGACTACCGCCGTTGCGTCGCCGCGCGCGCTTGCGCCCCTGCCCGGTTTGATGATGGAGACCCCGAGTTCGATCGGCCCTCATTTCCGGTCACGCACGTTCGCCTCGACGACGCGATGGCCTACTGCGCGTACCGCAGCGGGCGCCTACCCACCGAGGCCGAGTGGGAGTTTGCCGCGCGCGGCGCCGAGCACAGGATCTTCCCATGGGGCAACGTCTACAATCCGAGGCTCTGCAACCATGGCGCGTTCGCGTCGAATGAAGTCGACGCCCAAGACGGCTTTGCGGACCTCGCACCGGTAGGTTCCTTTCCCGACGGCGCAACGCCGCTCGGTATACTCGACATGGCCGGGAACGTGGGCGAATGGGTGAACGGTCGGCTCGAGCTCGATGATGCCGGATTCGGCTATCCACCCGCGTCTGTGTTCAATCCAAAGCCGTCGCTAGGTGGAGGGCGACCCGTCGTGCGCGGCGGAAGCTACCTTGAAGGCGGGGCTTGGGTACGCTCGGCCTCACGACGCGCCCTCGTGGCCTCCATGTCGTCCTCCGTTGGATTCCGTTGCGCCTACGACCCATGAAAATCGCTCACCTTTCCGATCTCCATTTGCTCGACCTGACCGACGTCAGCCCACTGCGGTTCTTGAACAAGCGACTGTCGGGCTATTTCAACCTCCGTGTCAGGCGCAAGTCCATCCATCGCGCCGAGTACGTACGAGCGATGGGCAACCGCCTTGACAGTTTGGGCGTCGACCACGTCATCATAACTGGCGATATTACGAACTTGGCGCTTGAGAGTGAGTTCGCGTACGCGCGCAACGTCATCGAGCACGAATTAGGGCTCACGGCCGACCGCCTCACAATCGTGCCTGGCAACCACGACGCTTACACGCGTGGGGCATACAAGAGCGGTCGCTTCGCTGAGTACTTCGGCGACTACCTGCATTCGGCTCTTCCCGCATTGTCAACACACTTACCTATGGGCCCCTTCCCTGTCGTGAAGTTCTGTGGGCCACTCGTTATCGTCGGTCTCTCCACCGCGGTGCCACACCTCCCCTTCGTAGCGGCAGGCGAACTCGGCGACGCGCAGATTGCCTCTCTCAAGAAAATCGTGATGCATCCCGACGTGCGTAGGCGCTCGATGATCGTCGCACTCCATCATCCTGTTGAAGCGCCACCCTCGTTCGCCAAGGCATGGCTCGAAGGCCTGCGCGATCGCGATGCGCTCCTGGCCGCCCTTGCGATGCAGCCCAATGCCCTCATCGTTCACGGCCACCTTCACCGAAGGCTCACGCGCCCGCTCGACGGAAGATTCACGCACCACGGCGCAACGAGCGCTTCGCTCCACCACCACGACGTAGCGCGCCACTCCGCCTTCAACGTCTACACCTTCAACAAAGAAGGTAAGTTTCTTTCCGAATGGTCGGAGGTGCTCGAGTCGGACCAGCAGACCTTCCGTCGTGCAGCGGTGCCGGAGCGTCGTTGGGGATAAGGCCTCGCGCGTGTAAGCCGCGCTACACCGTCTTCAACCACTCCATCACGCGTGCCGTCACCAACTCCGCGGTGAGACCGAACTCGCGCGCAAGCACGGTGTCCGGCGCGCTCGCTCCAAAGCGATCGATGCCAATGGTAAGTCCTCGCTCACCCACGATCGCCTTCCAAGGTTGCGTGACGCCTGCTTCAATTGACACGCGTGGCACTCCCGGTGGAAGCACCGAGTCGCGATAGGCAGCGTCTTGTGCAGAGAATGCCTCGAGGCACGGTGCGCTGACGAAGCGAACCCTGTGGCCCTCTGCTTCGAGTGCGGTGCGTGCAGCTTGGGCGAGTTGCGCTTCGCTCCCGGTTCCGATCACGACGAGGTCCGGCTTGCCGTTGCTCGCGTCCGCAACGATGTATGCGCCGCGCAGGATCGCCTTCGGATCGAAACCAGACTCGCGCTTGAGCGTCGGCACCTTCTGTCGGGTGAGCGCAAACGCCGTAGGGCCATTCTTCCGTTCAAGTGCAAGTGCCCATGCAGCAGCGGTCTCGAGCCCATCGGCAGGTCTCACAACGTAAAGATGCGGAATGATCCTGAGCGCCCACAGCGTCTCGATGGGCTGATGCGTCGGTCCATCCTCACCAAGAAAGATCGAGTCGTGCGTGAAGATCCACAGCGCCTGCTGTTCCATCAGCGCGCTAAGGCGAATTGAAGGGCGCATGTAGTCGCTGAAAATGAGGAACGTCGAGCCGTACGGAATGATGCCGCCACTCAAGGCGAGGCCGTTGCAGATGGCGCCCATGCCGTGTTCGCGCACGCCGAAGTGCAAATTGCGACCCGCAAAGTTCCCTTTTTGAACGCCGAGGCTGCCCTTAATAAGTGTCTTGGTCGATGGCGCAAGATCGGCCGAGCCACCCATCAAGGAGGGCACGAGCTTGGCCGCGACTTGCTGAATCGCGCTCGACAAATTGCGCGTCGCGTCGTCTTTCGTGGGGACCGCAGCAACGAGTTGCTCAAATAGATCAGCGGGCGTTCGCTTTTCTTCGATGGCGTCGAGCTCGTTGGCGAGAGCGGGATTTGCGGCGCGCCATGCAAAGTAGGCGGTGCGCCACTCGGCGTGCGCTTTGCCGAGCTCCTCTTTGCGTGCACCGAATGCGGCATACACCTCATCGGGAACGTAGAACTGGCGATCGGCGTCCCAGCCTGCGTTGCGCTTGGTCGCTGCGATTTCGTCTTTGCCAAGCGGCGCGCCGTGCGCCTCTGACGTGTCATGCGCATTCGGAGCGCCATGGGCGATGTGTGTGCGCGCGACGATGAACGAAGGGCGCCCCTTTTCTGCGAGCGATTTGTCGAGAGCGGCGCGAATTTGTCCGTGATCATGACCGTCAATGCGCTGGACGAACCACCCGTAGGCTTCGTAGCGGAGGCCGACGTCTTCGGTGAACGCGAGCTCGGTTTCGCCTTCGATGGTGATCCGGTTGTCGTCGTAGAAGACGACGAGATTGTCGATCCCGAGGTGGCCCGCGATGCTGCTCGCCTCGCCGCTCACGCCCTCCATCATGTCGCCGTCGGACGCGATGACGTAGACGCGCGACGCCTCAAAGGGCTGACCGAATTGCGCGTGCTTCCACTTGGCCGCGAGCGCAAACCCGACACCGTTGGAGATGCCTTGTCCCAAGGGTCCAGTCGTAGTTTCGACCCCTGGCACCATGCCGTGTTCAGGGTGGCCGGCGGTCTTTGAGCCCCATTGGCGAAACGCCTGCAGCTCGCGCATGGGCAAATCGTAACCTGACAAGTGCAGAATTGAGTAAAGAAGCATCGACGCGTGTCCTGCCGAGAGCACGAAGCGATCGCGGCCAAGCCACGCCGGGTCTTTTGGGTCATGCCTCAGGTAGCGCGCGTAAATTTCAAACGTGATGCTCGCCAGGCCCATCGGCGTGCCGGGGTGACCACTGTTGGCCTTCTCGACGCCGTCCATCGAGAGTCCTTTGATCGTGAAGACGGCTTTGTCGACGAGTGAAGCATCAGAAAACGCGGCTGACATGGAGGTTCCTCGTTGCAGCTCAGGCGCCAAGGCCTGGGGTGGGTGCCCATCATCCACGCGCGAGCGCGTGAGCGCAACTCGCCGCTCCGCGAAGACCAACATTGGGGTCCTTGCACATGGCGAGGGGCACGCTGCGCAACATGGGCTCGAACCGCCCCTTGCCGACGAATGCGTCGTAGAACGTGCGCGAGCGGACGAGCCTCTCCAGCGCGATCGCGATCGAACCGCAAACCCAGACTCCTCCTTTTGCCATCGTGCGTAGCGCGAGATTTCCAGCCTCGGCTCCGTAGAGGCCTGTGAAGAGTTCGACCGCATGAACGGCCGCTTGATTCGAGCCTGCCAGAGCCGCGTCGACGATCGCAGCATTGCGATCGGGTGCAGTGACGATCTCCCTCGGCGCTCGTTTCCCTTGCGCGAAAAAATCGTAGAGCCCACCGATGCCGTCACCCGAGAGGACGCGTTCGATACTGACTCGTCCACCGAGGCGCTCTTGAAAAAATGCGAGTACCTCGGCCTCAAGCGCATTGCGCGGCGCAAAGTCTGCGTGGCCGCTCTCGGTTGCAAGCGGAATGTAACCGCCACTGTGCCAAATGAGCGCTGCTTCTCCGAGGCCGGTGCCTGCTGCGATGACGGCGACCGTCGCGCCTTGTTTCACCGGTCGCCGGGCGATCGGCGTCACCTGCGTTGCGGTCGTGGTCCCCCACGCGAGAGCGACAAGATCATTGACGACCAAGACTCTCGCTCCCAGCGCGCGCCCAAGCTTCTTCTCGTCGACGACCCACGGGAAATTGGTGGCCACGCAACGACCGTTCTCGACAGGGCCTGCGACCCCAAAACACGCAGCCGTGATCCGCGCCTTCACCGGCAACAGCGAGACGAGCGTATCTTCGAGCGAAGCGAAGTCTCGCGTCTTCTTTGACCAACGTGCGACGACCTTGCCGAGGGGCGACAGCAGCCACAGTCGCGCATTGGTTCCACCGATATCACCCGCGAGAATCACTGGTCTACCGACCCTTCTTGCCGCCGCGCACCGCAGCGTTGTGTGCATCGTACGACTCTGAGAACGTGTGCCTGCCGTCGCCCTTTGCCACAAAGTAAAGATACTTACTCTTCGGCGCCGACACCACGGCATCGAGCGATCTGTAACCGGGATTCGCAATGGGGCCGGGAGGCAGACCCTCGTGCGTGTACGTGCTGTACGGGTTCGCGCTGTCGTGGACCATCGCCGCGGTGACCTTGCCGTTGAACTCGGCGCAGCTTGGGATCGCGCCACGCATCGTCAAGCATCCATACGCTGCGGTGGGATCGCACTGAAGCAGCTTGGGGGTGAACGAGGGCTCCCGCAGGCGATTGAGAAAAACGCTAGCCACGAGCGGACGCTCATCGTCGATGCGTGCTTCCTTCTCGACCATGGAAGCCAGCGTCACAATCTCGGCCTGCCCGAAGTTCAGACTCGATTGCAGCTCGAGCACCTCGGACCCGTAGCGTTCGTTCAGCGTTGCCCATCGCCGGTCGAATTCGCGTTTCGCCTTGCGGACAATTTCGTGAGGATCCGCGTTGCCTACAAACTCGTACGTCGCGGGGAAAAGATAGCCTTCAGCCGACTTACCTTTGATCGCAAGCTCGGTGAGTAGCGCGCCGTCTTCGGTCGCTTTGAGAAAGAGAATTGACGATGTGACCCGTTTCTCTTCAAGGCGCTTGGCCATATCGAAACGGGTGAAACCCTCAGGAAACGTGACCTTCTGATGAGCCCCCCGCCGATCGAGGCGTAAAGCGATCTCGCCGGGTGACATATCGTCGAAGAGCACGTGCACGCCCACGCCTGCGCGCAAACCAGTCAAGCGCGCGTACCACTTGAACATCGCGCACGACTGCACAAGCTCGCGCGCGCACACCGCGTCGGCAAGTGCAGCGCCCTGCGTTTCTTGCGCGAAGGTCAACTCCGCGAGCTTGCCCGCGCCAGGTCCTTTGTTCGTCGGGTAGATCGCAGCAAAACCAAGGACGCCGACGAGGGTGAGCAAGAGCAGCGTGACGAAGGCCCACACGAGCGGGCGGCCGTTGTCTTTCGGATCTCGCCGTTTCGCTCGAGCGAGAGCTCCTGCGATGTCGAGCTGTCGCGGGAGGGCCTTCTCGGGCCCGTCCCTGCGAGGTCGCTTTTTCGGGCGTTTGCTCTCTCTCAAGGCTTCGGCCTCGCCTCGAGCCACGATTGCAGGATGACGCAGGCCGCTGCCGAGTCGATGCGTTCTCGACTCTTTTTTGCGCTAAATTGAGCTTTGAGAGATCGATTGGCCTGCACGGTCGAAAGGCGCTCATCCCACAGTTCGACGGTGAGGTTTGTGGCGTTCGCAACTTTGCCTGCAAACGCGCGCGCGGAGGTGGCCGAGCTCCCCTCGCCTCCCTTCATATCGAGTGGCAAGCCCACCACAATGTGCGTGATCGCGTCTTCGCGAACGAGATCTTCGATCGCCTGAAGCATGAGCCCGGTGTTCCTCGCCGAGATCACCGGCCGCGGATGCGCGTACAGGCCAAGTTCGTCGGCGACCGCCACGCCGATGCGAACCGTGCCGTAGTCCAGCGCGCAAGCCTTCATCGAGGATCGAATTAGACCTGTGTGGGTCAGAGAAGCAACTTCTGGGAAGCATGCGGGGATTGCACCTGTGACGTGGTCGGTTTATCCCCGTGCCCACATGTCTTTGGTGCGCGCCGTTCGCGGCATGAACGACCTTTTGCCCGCTGAAATGACGAAGTGGGCGTGGGTTGAGTCGACTTTCGCCCAAGCGCTTGGTTGCGCGGGTTTCGCCGAAGTGCGCACGCCCATCGTCGAGGCCACCCCACTTTTCGTCCGCGCGGTCGGGGAAACAACCGACGTGGTCGAAAAGGAAATGTACAGCTTCGTCCACCACGACGACGCGCTGACCCTTCGGCCTGAGGGTACCGCGGGGGCGGTGCGCGCTTACCTCGAGCACACCGTTCACACACGCGAGCCGATGACGCGCTGGTACTACGCGGGCCCCATGTTCCGCGGCGAGCGGCCGGCGAAGGGACGCTACCGGCAATTTTACCAAATTGGCGCTGAGATCCTTGGTGATCGCGGACCCGGTTGCGACGCGGAGTTGATCGATTTGTTGCATGGCGTGCTGCATGCTCTCCGGATCCCCGACGTCGAAGTGATCGTCAACTCGCTTGGCGGTCCAGAAACACGAACGCGGTACCGCGACGCGCTCATCAAGTACTTCGAGCCGCTCAAAGACAAGCTGTCGGTCGATTCACAACGCCGCCTGTCGACGAACGCGCTGCGCATTCTCGATTCGAAAAACACAGGCGATCGCGAATTGGCAGCGGCGGCCCCCACGCTTCATGAGTTTCTTTCTCCTGAAGATGAAGCGCACTTTGCACTTCTCAAACGAGGCCTCGACGCGCTGGGCACGCCCTACAAGGTCGAGCCTCGATTGGTCCGTGGTCTTGACTATTACACGCGCACCCTTTTCGAGATGAAAGCGTCACGTGAAACGCTCGGGGCCGGTGACACGGTCCTCGGTGGTGGTCGGTACGACGGTCTTGTTGCTGATCTCGGCGGCCCACAGACGCCCGCAGTGGGTTTCGCCGCAGGGCTCGAGCGGTTGATGATCGCTTCACTCTATGAAGCACCGGCACGCCAGACAGACGCGTACGTCGTTCCACTTGGCGACGAAGCCAAGTTGTTCGCGCTCAAGCTTGGGCGCGACATGCGTGCTCACGGATCGCACGTTGAAATTGATACGCGTGGCAATTCCTTGAAGAGCCAACTGCGACGCGCGGACTCACTCTCAAGCCGCTTTGCCATCATCATTGGGGATACCGAACTCGCCGACGGCGTCGTTGTCGTCAAGGATCTTGCTGAACATACCCAGACCAAACTTGCTCCGGCCGAAGTGGCTGCGCACGTCGCTTCAGTGTGCGCTCGAGGAGCCAAGTGATCGCTCGTCAACTTGCTTTCTCATTGTGCGCGATTGCGCTGCTCGCGTCGGAAGCGGCTCAGGCAAAGAAGCCGAAAGGCACTGATCCTCGTGCGGGTGAGCCGCCGCCGCCGAGCATCATGGGCGATCCATCCGTCGTGCCCCCCTCCGATCCGCTGACCCTCTCGCCCGAGATGCGCGAACGCATTGGCACCGATTGGGACGGTCGCCCTGCTGGGCCCCTCGAAGGCAAAGTTCACCGGAGCTACTTTCCCTATTACGAAGAGAAGCGCGCCGATTATCGCTTGCGGCTCTTGCCTCCGTTTTACTTCGAGCACACGCGTGGCCTGCCACACGTACCGAGTGTGGGGCGCTACAACGCGGCGACTCAGGTCGACCGCGAGTCGCTCTTTGGCGTTCTCTACTACCAACGCCGCTCACCACGTTTCGACTCTGACGTGCTCTTTCCCCTCGCGTGGCGCTTCAGGCGCGATGCCGAACACACGCTGGTGATTGGTCCGCTCCTTCATCGTGAGGCGCCAGGCAAGCACGACAACTGGCTCTTCCCGCTTGCATTCGAGGGCGCTCGCCCGAATGGCGGTGGCTACCTGCACTTGCCGTTGCTGCTCACGTTCTCGAGTCACGATGAGAAAAGCGCGTTCGCGATGGTCGGTCCGTACTTCCGAAAACGTGTCGGCCAAGACGTCGAGCTCGGTGTCGCGCCCTTCTACTTTCATGGCGCAACTGTAACAACAGCAGGCACGAACAAGAACTACACGATCATCCCGCCGCTCGCCTTCTATCACCGCGAGTCTGAACTCGAGGGCACGCGCACAACGATCGCAGGTCCAATCGTCGTTGAGCAGACGCCAAAGCGAAACATCTTCAACATCGCGCCGCTCTTCTTCCACATCTCGGGTCGCCCCGAAGATTCTGGCGTTCGTGAGTCGCACACAACACTCGCGCCTCTGTTTCACTATGGATACAGCCCCGAGCAGCGTCTGCTGATCACGCCACTCTTCATGCACCGTCAAACGCCGACCGTGAACACAACGATCACGCCGCTCTATACGCACTCGTCGACGCGCAACGGCGCAACCCAGCTCCACGTGCTGGGTCCCGGTTTGCCGCTGTTCTTTCACTTTCGCGATCGCGACGTTGATCTCTCGCGCTGGGGACTCTTTCCGCTCGCATACCACTCGACGAGTCCCACGCACAACAGCTGGTGGACTCCATTGTTCGCGCGTTTTGAAGATCGCGGCATCTCCACGACAACGTGGGTGTTCCCGACGATCGTTCGCAAGACGCACGAGACGGGCTCCAGCACCGATGTTTACCCATTGTTTTTCAGTGGTTCAGACAAGAAAGACAAGCATCTTGTCTTTGCGCCACTCGTTTGGGACTTCGAGACGCAGAAGTCGCACACGACGATCGCCGCCCCGCTCTTTTGGCGCTTCGCCGACAAGACCGACGGCTCCGTCACACAGCTCGCGGGCAATACGCTCTACTTGAGCAAGCGTGTGCCAGGTGGGACGGACTGGCAGTTCC